>SCTD01000183.1 GCA_004299215.1 Frankiales bacterium
CTCCTCCACCGGGCTGCGGCTGCGGCACGTCCAGCCGACCGGCTACGTCGAGCTGACCGGCAGGAGCGGCGGCGGCTCCTCCTGGGTCGGGCAGCACACCCGCGACTGGTCGGACGTCTCGGTGCCCGACCTCGACGGCGAGCTGCGACGCCGGCTCGGCTGGGGCGCGCGCACCGTCGAGCTGCCGGCGGGCAGGTACGAGACGCTGCTCCCACCCTCGGCCGTCGCGGACCTGATGGCCTACGCCTACTGGACGTCGTCCGGGCGCAGCGCCGCCGAGGGGAGGACCGTCTTCTCCCGGGCCGGCGGCGGCACGCGGGTCGGGGAGCACCTCGGCCCGGCGGGCCTGCGGATGTGGAGCGACCCGCACGACCCGGCGCTCGCGACCCAGCCGTTCGCGACCGCGACGGCCAGCTCGGCGATGACGAGCGTCTTCGACAACGGGCTGCCGCTCGCGAGCACCGACTGGATCCGGGACGGTGCGCTCTCGGCGCTGATCCACACGCGTGCGTCCGCGCGCGCGAACGGCGTGGCGGCCACGCCGTACGTCCACAACCTCTCGCTCGACGGCGGCGGGACGGCGAGCACCGACGAGCTGGTGGCGAGCACCGGGCGGGGCCTGCTGCTGACCTGCCTGTGGTACATCCGCGAGGTCGACCCGCAGACCCTGCTGCTGACCGGGCTGACCCGGGACGGCGTCTACCTGATCGAGGGCGGCGAGGTCGTCGGCGCGGTGAACAACTTCCGCTGGAACGAGAGCCCGGTCGGTCTGCTCGGGCGGATCAGCGAGATCGGTCGCAGCGAGGCGACGCTGCCGCGTGAGTGGAGCGACGACTTCACCTGGACGCGGATGCCGACGCTGCGGATCCCGGACTTCAACATGAGCTCGGTCAGCCAGGCGAGCTGAGCCGCAGCCCACGCCTGGTGGACGTCAGCATCCGGCGCACCTGCCGCGGCGCGATGCCGCCGTCGAACGCGGTCCGGAGCAGGCTCGCCAGGGAGTACGCCGGGTCGGTCTCGAGCGCGCGGTCCAGCGCGACGTTGACCCGCGAGCCGTCACCCCGCGCGTAGGCGACCCAGGCAAGCAGCGTGCAGACCGGCGCGTCGAAGGGCGGGACCACCTGCCGCGCGGTCTGCTCCAGCAGCGAGAGCAGGGCGTCGGAGCGGCGCAGCGACCACGTCGCGATCTCGTCGCGGACGCGGTGGTCGTGCAGGGCGACCGTCAGCGCGGCCGCCTCCGCCAGGTCAACCGGCCTCCCGGATCCCACCGCGTCGAGCAGCCGCCGGGCCTGCCGGACCGCAGCGACGCAGGCTTCGTCCGGATCTGCCGCCCAGTGCCCGACCCACTGCTCGGCAGCGTCGTCGAGCGCCTGCCCCGCCCGCTCGGCGGCCAGGGACGTCGGCGCCGCGAGGGAGGCGACGAGCTCCGCGCGGGAGGCCAGCACCGCCCTCCCGGCAAGGGCTCGCTGCGCCTCCACCAGGGTCGGCGGCGGCGGGACGGGGGTGCCCTCGGCCGGACAGCAGGAGCTGCTGCACTCGTAGGACCACCAGCGGCCGTCCGCGACGTGCAGCGCCTCGTGCACGTCGATGGCGCGGCCGGCGAGCGCCTCGCCCACCGCCTGCACCAGCTCGGGCCGGCGCTCGTCGGACAGGACCACCACGACGGCCTCGCGCGCGCCGTCCAGGCGCATCCGCTCGGCGAGCAGGTCGGCCGCTCCGCCCTCGGCGTCCGGCGGAGGCAGGTCGAGCCGGGCGGTGAGCCCGATGCGCCGTCGCTCCCCGCGCAGCGAGAGCAGGACGAGGCTGTCCTCGGGCGGGAAGCCGCACAGCGACGGCAGGGTGGCGACGATGGCGCCGGGGCTGGACAGGCGGGCGACCGGGCGGTCGGAGCGGGAGGTCATGCCGTCGACGCTGGAGGGCACGACCTCCCGCGACCAGGGCGGCCGCCGGGCCTGTGGATGGGCCCGGTCCCTGTGGATCCGAGACCGAGCGGGTGTCCGCGCCCGCCCGGCCGTGGCGGCGTCATGCGGTCCCCCGACGGTTCGACGGGTCCTCACGACGTCGAACCGGGGGCATACCGTGACGGCCATGGACGTGCTGCGGCGCAACAACGTGACGGTCACCGGACCCGAGGGCGCGCCGCCGATGGTCTTCGCGCACGGCTTCGGGTGCGACCAGCAGATGTGGCGGCACGTCGCGCCGGTGTTCGAGCCGGGCCACCGCGTCGTGCTCTTCGACCACGTCGGCGCGGGCGGGTCCGACCTGACGGCGTACGACCCGGCTCGCTACAGCAGCCTGGACGGCTACGCCCTCGACCTGGTCGAGATCCTCGACGCCCTCGCCCTGGGCCCGGCGGTCGTCGTCGGGCACTCCGTCAGCTCGGTGATCGCCCTGCTGGCCGCTGCAGACCGGCCGGAGCTGTTCGACCGGCTGGTGCTCGTCGGCCCGAGCCCCCGCTACATCGACGACGAGGGGTACCACGGCGGCTTCAGCCGCGAGGAGATCGACGAGCTGCTGGCGACGATGGACGACAACTACCTCGGCTGGTCCCAGCACATCGCCCCCGTCATCATGGGCACGCCCGACCGCCCGGGCCTCGGCGAGGAGCTCACCAGCAGCTTCTGCCGCACCGACCCGGTCATCGCCCGGCGCTTCGCCCGGGCGACCTTCCTGTCCGACAACCGGGCCGACCTCGCTCGCGTCCGCACGCCCGCGCTGGTCGTCCAGTGCCGCAACGACGTGATCGCCCCGCTCGAGGTCGGCGAGTACGTCCACCAGCACCTGGCCGGCAGCGAGCTCGTGGTGCTGGACGCCACCGGGCACTGCCCGAACCTCAGCGCGCCGGCCCAGCTCGTCGTCGCCATGCAGGACTACCTGACGCCCGCGTGAGCGCAGCCGCGGACGCCCCCTGGGACGACGCTCCCTGCGGCCTCGTGACGCTGGCCCGGGACGGCACGGTCCTCGCGGCCAACCGGGTGCTGTGGGAGTGGACGGGCCGCGCCGCTGACGACGTCGTCGGGAAGGTCCCGCTGAGCGCCCTGCTGTCGGTGGGCGGGCGGATCTACTGGGAGACCCACCTGGCTCCGCTGCTCGAGGTGGAGGGCCGGGTCGACGAGGTCGCCGTCGAGCTGCGGGTCCGCGACGGCCGGCTGCCGGTACTGCTGACCGCGGTGGTCGGCGGCGACCGCGTGCACGCGGCGATCAGCAGCGCGCGCGACCGGATGTCCTACGAGCGGGAGCTGCTGGCTGCGCGGGTGGCCGCCGAGCGCGCGTCGGGTCAGCTGCAGGCGCTGCAGGCGACGACCGCCGCGCTGTCACGGGCTCTCGGCGTCGCCGGGGTGGCGCAGGCGCTGCTGGCGGCCGCCGTCGACCAGCTCGGCGCGGCTGCGGCGACGCTGTGGCTGGCCGACGAGGAGGCACGGCTGGTGCACGGCGCGACCGGCGAGCCACCGGCCGGCCTGCCGTCGTCGGGGGTGCTGCTGAGGGGGGAGTCGGCGGCGCCGGACGGCGGACGCACGGTCGTGCCGCTGCAGGGCCAGTCGGGACTGCGCGGCGTGCTCTCCCTCGCCCCGCGCACCGACGCTGCCGCCGACCCGCTCGACGCGGAGGTGCTCACCGCGGTCGGCCAGCAGGCCGGCCTCGCGCTGGACCGCGCGCAGCTCTACGAGCAGAGCGCGAACGTGGCCCGCGAGCTGCAGCACTCGCTGCTCGCGGGGGAACCGCCCGTGGACGAGCGGTTCTCGGTCGCCACCGTCTACCGGCCGGGGGTCGAGCTGCTCGAGGTCGGCGGCGACTTCTACGACGTCTTCCTCGCCGCCGAGGGGCTGCTCGCCGTCGTCGTCGGCGACGTCGTCGGACGCGGCCTGGGCGCCGCCAGCGCGATGGGCCAGCTGCGGAGCGCGGTGCGCGCGGTGGCCGGCCCCGGGGTCGGTCCTGGCCGGCTGCTGACCCGGCTGGACCGCTTCGTCGAGCAGGTCGAGACCGCCGGGATGTCGACGCTGGCGTACGCCGAGCTCGACCTCGCGACCGGCGTGCTGCGCTACGCCTGCGCCGGTCACCCCCCGCCGCTGCTGCTGCGGACCGGCCAGGACGCCGAGCTGCTGTGGGAGGGCAGATCGACCCCGCTCGGCGCCTTCGTACGACCGTTGGAGCGCTCCGAGGCCGAGGTGCAGCTGACACCGGGCGACCGGCTGCTGCTGTGCACCGACGGCCTGTTCGAGCGCCGTGACCGCGAGATCGACGAGGGGCTGGCGCTGGTCGCCCAGGCGACCGAGGGGTCGCACGGCGTGCCGCTCGACGAGGCGGTGCGGTCCCTGACGTCACGCCTGCTCGCCGACGAGAGCACCCGTGACGACGTGTGCGTGCTGCTGCTGCAGTGGACGGCCGGGGACTTCGACCGGCACCTGTCGGCCGACCTCACCGGGCTCTCGGCCCTGCGGCACGACCTCGCGGCCTGGCTGGTGGCGCAGGACGTCGCCCCCGGCATCGCCGAGGACCTGGTGCTGGCGACGTCGGAGGCGCTCGCCAACGCCGCGGAGCACGGCAGCGGCCTGCACCCCGGCGAGCAGGTGCACCTGCGGGTACGGCTGGCCGACGCCGCCCACGAGACCGCCGAGGTCGTCGTGCAGGTCGCCGACCGCGGCCGATGGCGCACGGGGGCGTCGTCGCACGAGCGCGGTCGCGGGCTCACCATCATCGGCGCGCTCGTCGACGACGTCACCGTCGACGACCGGGACGGGACGAGGGTCGTGCTCCGGAAGAGGCTCGCACCGTGACGGTCGAGAGAGTGGAGGGCCCGGCCGGCATCACGCTGCTCCGCATCGGCGGTGAGGTCGACATCGTCAGCGCCGGTCCGCTCACGGACGCGGCCACCGCGGCCACCGTCGGCGCCCGCGCGGTCGTGCTCGACCTGTCGACGGTCACGTTCTTCGACAGCGCGGGGGTGCGCCTCGTCGACCGACTGGCACGTGCCTGCGATCGCAACGGCGCGGGCTTCCGGGTGCTCGCCCCGACGGGTGGGCGCGCGCGGCGGGTCCTGGACCTCGTGGGGATGGGCGAGGTGCTCGCCTGCGAGGACCTCGACGCGGCGGTCGTCGCGCTGCAGTAGGCGCTTGCCGGGACGGCGGATGTCGAGGACAGTTCGGCGTACGGCCCTCGCGGCCGTGCTCGGCTCGCGCCACTCGGTGCGCCTCGGGCGTGGCGGACCGCCACGCGCAGCAAGGAGCCGTCATGGGCGACAAGTCCCCTCGCCAGCACTCGACCAAGGCGGTCGGCAAGTCCATCAAGGAGAAGCGGGCCGACAAGAAGGCCGCGGCGGCCGCCAAGGGCTCGCACGCGTCGGTGGTCCCGCCGGCGCACTAGCGCCGGGAGGCGCAGCCGATGCAGGTCCGTGCCGTCGGGCGGGCGTCGAGCCGGGCCACGCCGATCGGCTCCCCGCAGCACTCGCACCGGCCGTAGCTGCCGGTCTCCCACTGCGCCAGCGCGCGCTCGATGTCGGCCCGGCTGCGCTCGAGCTGCTCGACGAGCGCCGCCACCTGCTGGCGCTCGAAGGCGATGGTCGCGCCCTCCGGGTCGTGCTCGTCGTCGGCGTTGGAGTCCTGCGACGCGGCGACGATCTCGTCGCGCTGCGCGGTCAGGCTGCGCAGCTGTACGGCGTTGTCCGCGAGCGCGGCGTGCAGCCGGGTGCGGGGGTCGGTCACGTCCGGTCCTCCCGAGGCCTGGTGCTGTCGCCCGTCCGGTGCCACTCTGGAGCCGTCAGCGTCTCCTGGAGGTGCCCGTGCGCGCAGTCGTCGATGCCGCGACGCGCTCCGCGCGCTACGTGCCGCTCGGCATCGAGGCGCTCGCCGGTGCCCTGCGTGAGCTGCCCGGGTGGCGCTGCGACGGCAACCGGCTGATCCGCACCGTGCACCCGCGCGACCTCTGGTCGCTGCTCGAGCAGGTCGTCGCCGTGGAGGACGAGCTCGACCACCACACCGACGTCACCCTCGACAACGGCGGGGTCACGTTCACGCTCTGGACCCATGTCCGCGACGCCGTGACGCTGGCCGACCTGGAGCTCGCGCGGCGGCTGGACACCATCTCGCGCGCGCTCGAGCGCTGAGGTCAGCGCCCGCCCCGCCCGGCTGAGGGAGCACGACGTCGGGCCGGCGGCGCGCCTGCCCGGGCGGCCAGCTCGGCCCGGGTGCGGGCCGGACCGGCGGAGGTCGTGCCCGCCTTGGGCCGGGCGGCGCGGCTCCCCTTGGCATCGGCAGAGCCGCCACCGCGCGGGGAACGGGTGCGCGCCGGCTGCTCCACCACCGGTGCCGGCTCGACGTACGGCGCCGGAGGGCCTGTCAGCTCGACGATCTCGTGCGCGCCCGGCCGGACGCTGACGGTCGTCGGGCGGATCCCGGCCTGCCTGGCGAGGGTGCGGACCTCCCCCGCCTGCTCGGGCAGCGCCAGCGTGACGACGGTGCCGCCGGCGCCGGCCCGGGCGGTGCGCCCTGAGCGGTGCAGGTAGGCCTTGTGCTCGGTCGGCGGGTCGACGTGCACGACGAGGGCGACGTCGTCGACGTGGATGCCGCGGGCGGCGATGTCGGTGGCGACCAGCACGCGAGTGCTGCCGTCGGTGAACGCCGAGAGGTTGCGCTCGCGCGCGCCCTGGCTGAGGTTGCCGTGCAGCTCGACGGCTGGGATCCCCGCGGCGGTGAGCTGCTTGGCCAGCTTCTTCGCGGTGTGCTTGGTGCGCATGAACAGCAGGCTGCGCTCCGATCCGGACGCCAGCTCGCGGACGACGGCCGGCTTGTCGGCCGCGCTCACCGAGAACACGTGGTGGGTCATCGTGCTCACCGGCGCGACGGCCGGGTCGACCGAGTGCGTCACCGGCGAGGAGAGGTAGCGCTTCACCAGCACGTCGACGCCGTTGTCGAGCGTGGCGGAGAAGAGCATCCGCTGGCCCTTGGCGGGCGTGCGGTCGAGCAGCCGCTTCACGGCGGGCAGGAAGCCCAGGTCGGCCATGTGGTCTGCCTCGTCGAGCACGGTGATCTCGACGGCGGACAGGTCGCAGAAGCCCTGCCCGATGAGGTCCTCGAGCCGGCCGGGGCAGGCGATGAGCACGTCAACGCCGGCCGCGAGGGCCTTCACCTGCGGGTTCTGCCCGACGCCGCCGAAGACGACGGTGCTGGTGAGGCCGACAGCCTTGGTGAGCGGGGCCACGACGGCGAGCACCTGGTTGGCGAGCTCGCGGGTCGGGACGAGCACCAGCGCGCGCGGCTGCTTCGGCCGGCGCTGCCCGCTGACGAGGCGGGTGACCAGCGGCAGGCTGAAGGCGAGCGTCTTCCCGCTGCCGGTCCGACCGCGGCCGAGCACGTCCTTGCCGGCGAGGCTGTCGGGCAGCGTCGCGCTCTGGATCGGGAACGGCGCGTCGATCCCCTGTGCGGCCAGCGCGGCGACCAGGGGGGCGGGGACGCCGAGCGTGGTGAAGGAGGCGGGGGTGCCAGGCGAGCCAGGCGAGCCAGGCGAGCCAGGCGACCCGGGCGACCCGGGCGACCCGGGCGACCCGGGCGACCCGGGCGACCCGGGCGACCCAGGCGTGACAGCGGCGGCAGCGGGCGTGTCGGCCGGCGCCGCAGCACGTGGTGCGGCGTGCGCGGTGACTGTCCGGCGTGGCCGTCCATCCGGCTCGCGGGGCGCGGCCGGGGGTGCTGAGACCGGGGCGGGGGCAGCGGGCTGACGATCAGACCGGACAGTCACCGCGCGGCCGGCCTCACGGGTGGCCGGGCCGCGGCGACGGCGGCGCGGCGCGCCGGAGCTCTCGGGGGGCATGGGTTCCTGACAGACGGACGTGGAGCGCTGCGCCGGCCTGCGGTGCTCCGCGGCGGCGGCTCCTCCCCTACAAGGTCCCGGAGCCCCTCGGGATTCCCCCGCAGGCGCGCCGGGCCGGCCTGCGGCCGTCGTCAGCGCTGCGCTGCGAGCCGCTCCGCCGCCACCCGGGACAGTCCTGCATGGGCCGAATGCCCGGTTGGCTGAGCTGTTCGGACCCGGCACGACGGGCCATGGTCGAAGTCAGACGATTGCGGGACAGTCAGGACATGTCCCTGTGCAGCTGCCCCCGCACCGCCCTCTCCGCCGTCACCTTCGACAGCGGCGCCGTGCTCCTGCGCTGCCACGCCCACGAGCAGCAGCGCTGGGTCGTGGCCGGCCGGGAGGTCAGCTCCACGGACGCACTCGCGCTCCTTCGCGACGCCTTCGTGGCCGGGCGCAGCCGCCGGCCGGAACCTCGCAGCCGCCGGCACCACAAGGTCGTCCAGCTGCCCGACACCCCGGCCGTCGCCGCCGATCCCTACCCGGCGACGCCGCGGCTGTCCGGCGCCGACGCGTCCGCCGACCTCACGGCGCTGCTCAACGCGCGCGGCCTGAGCGGCTCCTGGGCCGTCGCCTGAGCTAGCGGAACGACCCGTGCCGGCCCTCGCCGGCCACGAAGCGCGCCGCCCCGTCCAGCGTCTCCAGCGACAGCGCGGCCTGGCCGTGCCGGAACTCCGACGCCAGCGCCTGCCTCTCGTCGAGCCCCTCGGCGTCCAGCACCGAGGCGCGGTCGCTGCGCAGGCAGACCTGCGGGAAGGCGGCGAGCTGCCGGGCGAGCTGCTGCGCCGCCGCGAGCGCTTCCCCCGCCGGCACCACCCGGTTCGCGAGCCCGATCGCGAGAGCCTCCGCCGCGTCGACCGGCCGTCCCGTGAGGATCAGGTCCAGCGCGCGGCTCGTCCCGACGAGCCGCGGCAGCCGTACGGTCCCGCCGTCGACGAGCGGCACCCCCCACCGCCGGCAGAAGACGCCGAAGACCGCGGTCTCGTCCGCGACCCGCAGGTCGCACCAGACCGCCAGCTCGAGGCCGCCCGCGACCGCGTGGCCGGACACCGCCGCGATCACCGGCTTGGACAGCCGCAGCCGGCTGATGCCCATCGGACCGTCGCCGTCGGCGGCCACCCGGTTGCCCCGGTCGGTGCCGACGGCCGTCAGGTCGGCTCCGGCGCAGAAGACCCCGCCCTCGCCGTGCAGCACCGCCACCGCCGCGCTGTCGTCGGCGTCGAACGCGCGGAAGGCGTCGGCGAGCGCCGCCGCCGTCGGACCGTCCACGGCGTTGCGCCGCTCGGGCCGGTGCAGGTGGACCGTCGTGACCGGGCCGTCCCGCTCGACGCGGACGCTCACGGGCGGAGCACGGCCTGGTTCTGGCCGACCGAGGCGACGAGCCGGCTGGAGGAAGGCGCCGCCTCGTTCACGCCCCGCTGCCGGGCGTGACCGATGCGCGCGGGACGCGGCGGAAGGCGAGCTCGTCGTACTCGTTCCTGCCGTACCTCAGCATCAGCAGGTCCTTGACGTAGTTCTGGTGCAGCCGCCACGGGGCACGCGCCGCCTGCTTGGGGAACCTGTCGATCGAGCGGAGGACGTAGCCCGACCGCAGGTCGATGAACGGCACCTCGGGCAGCTCGGCGTCGCTCCACAGCGGCGTGACCGAGTCGTAGCCCTCGTCGCGCATGTGGTTGAGCAGCCGGCAGACGTAGCCGCAGACCAGGTCGCACTTCAGCGTCCAGGACGCGTTCGTGTAGCCGATCGCGGTGGCGAGGTTCGGGACGCCGCTGAAC
>SCTD01000184.1 GCA_004299215.1 Frankiales bacterium
AGGCCGAGCAGCAGACCGGGCCAGCCGCGGGTCGAGCCGGCCGCGAGCATCGGCCGCGGGGCGATCGTGTCGCCGATCCGGCCGGCCAGCAGCACCGCGCCTGCGGCGGAGAGCGCCACGAGGAGCACCTGCTCGCCACCGTCGACCTGGCGCAGCGCGAGCAGGCAGGCCGCCGCGACGGACATGACGATCACCACGAGGGTGTCGGCCAGCGACTCGGTGACCCGGCTGCGGCCCTTGCGGAGCAGCTGGTGGGCGACGGAGGCGACGAAGCCGACCCCGGCGACCCCGGCGAGCCCGGTGATCCGGCCGTCGTCGGCCAGCACGACCACGTCGGCCGCGAGGACGGTGCCGGTGGCGACCAGGAAGGCGCCGCCGGAGGCGGGCGCGTCGAGCAGGGCCAGGGCGCCGAGCACGAGGAAGACCTGCACGCCGAGCACGGCCACGGCCAGCGGCAGCAGCCCCACGACGGTCGCGCCGACGAGCACCGCGGCCAGCAGCGCCGGCCACATCCCCTGCACCAGCATCGGCGGGCGGCGCGGGGGACCGGTGGCGCGGACGATCTGCCGCGGCGGCTCCTCCGTGGCGGGCTCGTCAGCGGCGGGGGGCGCGGGTGCGGGCGCGGGAGCCGGGGCCTGCTCCGGCGCCTCCGGCTCGTCGCTGCCGACCCAGTCACGAGCGGTCCGGTCCTCGCCGGTCTTGCCGCGGCGCGCCGCGTCAGGTCCGGCCGGGGGCGCCCCGGTCTGCTCGTCGGTCACCCGGCGATCGTGCCAGAGAGCGGTCAACCGCCTGCGAACGGCGGCAGCACGTCCACGAGCCCGCCATCGGCCAGCGCCACCGAGCCGTGGTCGCGTCCGCCCACCGGGTCGCCGTCGACGACGAAGGAGCACACCTCGAGGACCTTCCCGAAGCGGTCGTCGCGGGTCGACCGGGCGAGCAGCAGCGCCTCCGCGAGGGTGCGGGCGGACGTCTGCTCGTCCGCGACGCCGGCGGCGGCGCGCGCTCCGGCCCAGTAGCGGATGGTGGTGGTCACATGTCCATCCTGCATCCAGCGGGTTACGCTGGGGGCGTTCCGCGAGGCAACGGCGCCTCTCCCACGATCGCCCGCGTGACGGGCCGGAGGAGGCAGCCCCATGGCCAGTCTGCTGCTGCTGACCAACGCGATGACCCCCTCCTCCGAGGTGCTGCCCGCTCTCGCGCTGCTCGGCCACTCGGTGCGCGTCGCCCCGGCGGAGGTGTCGGCGCTGCTCGGCACCCCCGCGCCGGACGCGCTCCTGGTCGACGCCCGCAAGGACCTGGCGGGGGCGCGGTCGTTGTGCCGCCTCCTGCGCACGACCGGCGTCACGGCGCCGCTGTTCGCCGTCCTCACCGAGGGCGGTCTGGTCGCGCTCACCGCGGAGTGGGGCGTCGACGACGTGCTGCTCGACAGCGCCGGGCCGGCCGAGGTCGACGCGCGGCTGCGGCTGGCGACCGGCAAGAAGGCCGAGGCCGCACCGGACGTCGAGCCGGGGGTCGTCCGCGCCGGTGACCTGACGATCGACGAGGGCACCTACACCTGCCGGCTGCGCGGGAGGGTGCTGGACCTGACGTTCAAGGAGTTCGAGCTGCTGAAGTACCTCGCGCAGCACCCGGGGCGGGTCTTCACGCGCGCCCAGCTGCTGCAGGAGGTCTGGGGCTACGACTACTACGGGGGCACGCGCACCGTGGACGTCCACGTACGCCGGCTGCGCGCCAAGCTCGGCGCCGAGCACGAGCAGCTGATCGGCACCGTGCGGCACGTCGGCTACAAGTTCGTGACGCCGCCGATCAGCGCGCTGGCCGAGGACGAGCCCGCGCTGGTGTAGCGGCCCCGGTCCTAGGCGGTCTCGGCGAGGTCGAGGTCGAAGACGCGACGCAGGCCGGTCAGCGACAGCAGCCGGAGCACCCGCGGCGAGCAGGCGCGCAGCGTGAGCACCCCACCGTTGCGCCAGGCCCGGCGGTGCACGTCGAGCAGCATCGCGAGTGCGCTGGCGTCGACGAACTCGCAGCGGGACAGGTCGACGACGAGCTGCTGCGGGTGGACGCTGAGGGCGTCGTGCAGCGTCTCCCGGACACGGGCGACCGATCCCAGGTCGAGGTCGCCGACCACCTCCACCACCACCACCACGGGCCCGGTCATCGTCGTCATGGCGATCACGGTGGCCGGAGATGGTGGCGGTCGGCGCGCCGTCCCGTGACGAAGCGGTGACGGTCAGCGCACGGAAGGCACCGGTCCGCACCCCGTCACCGCTTCGTCACGTCACGGCCAGCGCTCCGTCGCATCGCCCGGTAACCATTCCCCGCGTGTTCCGCCTCTCGCTCGACGCCCCCGCCGCCGGCGCAGCCCGGCTCCGCCTGTCCGGTCACCTGGACGACGCCGCAGCACGCCAGGTCCTGCACGCAGCGGCCGACGTCGTGAAGTGCGGCTGCTCCAGCCTCGTGGTCGACATGGCCGAGCTGGAGAGCTTCGAGCCCGAGGCGGCGTACGCCGTCGTCGGCTGCACGAAGCTCAGCCGCTACGTCCCCGAGGGCGTCTCCGTGCTCACCGGCTCCCAGGCGAGCGAGGCGCTCGCCGACACGGCCGGGCTGCCGCCGCACCCCGCCGACGCGCACGCCCCTGGCACGATGGTCCCGTGCCCCGCCTGCTGATCGTCGAGGACGACGACCGGATCCGCCTGTCCCTCAAGCTCGCGCTCGAGGACGAGGGATACACGGTCAAGGACGTGCCGACCGCCGAGGAGGGCCTCGCCGAGCACAAGGCCACACCCGCCGACCTCGTGCTGGTCGACCTGATGCTCCCCGGGATGGACGGCTTCGACTGCATCCGCTCGCTGCGCAAGCTCGGCGACGTCCCGATCGTCGTCGTCAGCGCGCGCGACGACACCCACGACGTGGTGGCGGCGCTCGAGGCGGGCGCCGACGACTACGTCGTGAAGCCGGTTGCGGTCAAGGAGCTCTCGGCCCGGCTGCGAGCCCTGCGCCGGCGGGCGAGCGGCAGCGGCGAGGACGCGCCCAAGGTGCTGCGGTTCGGCGAGATCGAGCTGCGCCCGGAGGCCGGAGAGGTGCTGCTCGGCGAGGAGCAGGTGCACCTGACCCGCACCGAGTTCCGGCTGCTGTGCGAGCTCGCCGACCAGAGCGGCCGGGTGCTGTCGCGCCAGCAGCTGCTGGACCGCGTGTGGGGCTACGACGTCTACGGCGACGAGCGGCTCGTCGACGTCCACATGGGCCGGCTGCGCCGCAAGGTCGAGCGCGACCCGGCCAACCCCCAGCACCTCGTCACCGTCCGCGGCCTGGGCTACAAGCTCGCGCCTTGAGGCCCGTCGCGCTCGGCCTGCGGGCCCGCATCACCGCGGTCTTCGCCGCGGGCGCGCTGGCCCTCTCCGCCTCGCTCGCCTTCGCGACCTACGAGCTCACCCGGAGCAACCTGCTCGACGAGCGGGAGCGCGCCGCGGTGCGCGCGGCGTACCTCGACGCGTCCTTCGTCCGCACCGGTCTCGGCGGCACGGACCCCGACATCGTCGCCGCGCTGCAGAACCTCGACACCGGCGAGGTGCGTCGCCCGCTCGTACGACGGGACGGCCAGTGGTTCGCCCGGACCGCCGACAACGGGCTCACGGGGGCGATTCCCCGGGCGCTGCAGCGTCTCGTCGACGACGGGACCCCTGCGGTGCAGCGGGTTCCGCTGCGGGCGAGCTCTGCGCTGGTGGTCGGCGTCCCGCTCCCCTCGGTCGGCGCGTCCTACTACGAGATCAGCCCGCTGATGGAGCTCGAGCGGACGCTGAGCGTGCTGTGGCGCGCGCTCACCGCGGTGGCGTTCGTGACGACCGTCGCGGGCGCGTTCGTCGGCTGGTGGGCGTCGCGCCGGGTGCTGCGGCCGCTCGCCTCGGTCGCCGCCGCTGCCGGCACCATCGCCAGCGGCGACTTCACGGCCCGGGTGGCGCGCGACACCGACCCCGACCTCGACAAGCTGGCGGTCTCGTTCAACCGGATGGTCGACGAGGTCTCGGCCCGGTCGGAGGCGGACCGGCGGTTCGCCGCGGACGTCAGCCACGAGCTGCGCTCGCCGCTGCAGACGCTGTCGGCGGCGACGACGGTGCTGGCCCGTCGCCGGGAGTCGCTCGACGACCGGACCGCTGCCGCCGTCGACCTGCTCACCGGCGAGGTGACCCGCTTCGAGTCCCTCGTCACCGACCTGCTGGAGCTGGCCAGGTCCGACCGGCCCGCCGAGCGCCGCCCGACCGACGTCGTGGCGCTCAGCCGCGGGCTGCTGACCTCACGGCGGCTGTCCGACCGGCTGCTGGAGGTCTCCGGCGAGGCGCAGGTGCTCGACGTCGACCCGCGCCGCTTCGAGCAGATCCTGGCGAACCTCGTCGACAACGCGACCCGGCACGGCGGAGGGCTGGTGCGGGTCGGGCTGCGGGTGGCGGACGACGAGCTGGAGCTGGAGGTCGACGACGAGGGCGCCGGGGTACCGATCGACGAGCGGGAGATCATCTTCGACCGCTTCGCGCGCGGCCGTGCCTCGAGCATGCGCGGCGGCAGCGAGGGCACCGGGCTCGGGCTCGCGCTCGTCGGCCAGCACGTGCTGGCGCACCGCGGCACCGTCGAGGTGCTCGACCGCCCCGGGGGCGGCGCGCGGTTCCGGGTCGTCATCCCGGGGGAGGCGCCGTGAAGCGGGCGCTGGTCGTGGCGCTGCTGCTGGTCACGGCCTGCGGCGTGCCGACGGATCCCGCACCGCGGGCGCTCGACCCGGAGGCGGCGCCGTTCGGGGTGCTCGGCGAGCCGACGACCGCCCCGGAGGGGGAGGGGCGCGTGGCCCTCTACTTCGTGCGCGGCGACCGGGTCGTGCTGCAGCCGCGACCGGTCGAGCGGTCCACCTCCATCCGGCAGCTGCTGGACCTGCTGCTCGAGGGGCCGACCCCGGAGCAGGTCGCGGCGGGCACGCGCTCCGCCATCCCGACCGACCTGAGGATCGAGGGGGTCGACGTCTCCGGGCGAGGCGTGGCGGTGGTGACGCTGGCCGTCGGCGACAGCCAGCTCGGCACGTCCCCGCTCGGCTTCGCGCAGATCGTTGCGACGCTCACCGCTCCCGGTCGTGCCCGCTCGGTCCGCTTCCGCCTCGACGGCGAGGACCTGCCGGTGCCGCGCGGGGACGGCTCGCTGACCAGCGACCCGCTCGACCGCTCCGACTACGCCGACCTGCTCCTGCTGCAGACGGCCTCTCCCGCGGCACCCTCTCCTGCCGCAGTCTCTCCCGCACCGGGCTAGCGTCGGCAGCATGCCCCCGACCTGCGACGTCCTCGGCCGCCTCTCGCCGCCGGACGTGGCGGCCGTGCACGCGCTGGTCCAGCAGGTCGCGGCCGCGGACGGGACCGCGCCGCTGTCCGAGCACGTGCTGCTGCACCTCCCCTACGGCGGCGACGCCGAGGTGCGCAACCTGCTGGTGCGGGAGGAGGGGACCGTCCTGGCGTACGCCCATCTCGACGTCACGGACGAGGTCGAGGGGTCGAGCGCGGAGCTCGCTGTCGCCCCGGCGGCGCGTGGTCGGGGCCTGGCGAAGGCGCTGGTGGCGGAGCTGCTGCGGCAGACCCCCGACGGGCGACTGCGGCTGTGGGCGCACGGCGACTCGCCGGCTGCTGCGGCGATGGCCGAGCGGATGGGGTTCGCGCGCAACCGCGTGCTCTTCCAGATGCGCCGCTCGCTCGAGACGCCGCTGCCGGAACCTGTTGCGCCCGAGGGGGTCTCACTGCGGACCTTCGTCCCGGGGCAGGACGAGCAGGCGTGGACCGAGCTCAACAACAGGGCCTTCGCCGACCACCCGGACCAGGGCGGCTGGGGCGTGCACGAGGTGGAGCTGCGCGAGAAGGAGCCGTGGTTCGACCCGCAGGGGTTCTTCCTCGCCGAGCGGGTCGTCGACGGGCAGAAGCGGCTGGTCGGCTTCCACTGGACGAAGGTGCACGGCGGGCAGCACGAGCACCACGACCACCCGCCGATCGGCGAGGTCTACATCGTCGGCGTGGACCCTTCCGAGCAGGGTCGCGGGCTGGGTCCCTGGCTCACGCTCGTGGGGCTGCACTCGCTGCGCGACCGAGGGCTCACGTCGGTGCTGCTCTACGTGGACGAGAGCAACGAGGCGGCCGTCAAGACGTACGAGCGGCTGGGCTTCACCCGGCACGCGGTGGACGTGATGTACAGCAAGTAGATTGACAGATGTCGATGCGTACGCCACTCTTGCCGCATCGACATCGATCTATGGAGGTTGCTGTGCCCGCACTGCCCGTCGTCGTGATCGGAGCCGGCCCGGTCGGGCTCGCTGCCGGAGCGCACCTGCGCGACCGCGGCCTGCCCGCCCTCGTGCTCGAGGCCGGGGACGCCGTGGGGGCGGCCGTCCGCGAGTGGGGGCACATCCGCACCTTCACCCCGTGGCAGTGGATCGTCGACCCGACCGCCGAGCGGCTGCTGTCGACGACCGGCTGGACCCGGCCGGGCGCGCCGGTCCCGCCGACGGGTGACGAGCTGGCCGACCACTACCTGGAGCCGCTGGCCGCCGCGCTGGGCGACGCCGTCCGGACCGGCGCCCGGGTCGAGGCGGTCACCCGCGACGGCGACGACTTCGTGGTGAGGCTGGCGGACGGCGACGCGGTGCGGGCCCGCGCGGTCATCGACGCGTCCGGCACGTGGAACGGTCAGAACGGCCTGGGCGCGCAGGGAGAGGCGGAGGCGGGGGCGTTCCTGGTCGGCCCGCTGCCGGACGTGCTCGGGCGCGACCGGGCGCGCTTCGCCGGGCGCCGCACCCTCGTCGTCGGCGCCGGCCACTCGGCGGCGAACACCCTGCTGGCGCTCGGCGAGCTGGCCCGGCAGGAGCCCGGCACGGAGGTCGTCTGGGCGGTGCGCGGCGGGAGCCCCGAGCGGGTCTTCGGCGGCGGCGAGGCCGACCAGCTCGAGGCCCGCGGCCGGCTCGGCAGCGACCTGCAGCAGCTGGTCACCAGCGGCGCGGTCGAGCTGCACACCGGCTTCGCCGTGGAGGAGCTGACGGTCGAGGGCGACACCGCCACGGCCCGCTCCGGCGACCGCACGATCAGCGGCCTGCACAACGTCGCCGCCGCCACCGGCTTCTCCCCGGACCTGGTGATGCTCGACGGCCTGCGGCTCGACCTCGACCCCGAGGTGCAGGCGCCGTCCCGGCTCGCGCCGCTCATCGACCCGCGCTTCCACAGCTGCGGGACCGTCCCCCCGCACGGCCACCGCGACCTGGCCCACCCCGAGACCGGCTTCTACGTCGTCGGGATGAAGTCCTACGGCACGGCGCCGACCTTCCTCGTCACGACCGGCAACGAGCAGGTGCGCAGCGTCGTCGCGGCGCTGGCCGGTGACCTGGCCGCGGCCGACGCGGTGGAGCTGGTGCTGCCCGAGACCGGCGTCTGCTCGGTCGGCCCGACGGGTGAGGACACGGGCTGCTGCGACGACGACACCCACCGCGCGCGCCCGGAGGGCGTGCCCGCCCAGGGCTTCGTCACCGGCCTGCCCGGTGGCGGCAAGGTGGCCGAGCTGGTCGGCGGAGGGTGCTGCGCCGGGTGAGTGCCCGACCCCGGCAGGATGTGGCGATCATGCACGCTCAGACCGGCCCCGAGATCGCCACATCCCGGCCTCGGCGGCGCGACTTCCCCGGCTGGCACATGGTCTGGGCGCTGTCGGTCACGTGCACCGTCGCCTACGGCGTCCTCTTCTACGCCTTCGCCGTCTTCGTCGTGCCGATGCGCGAGGACCTCGGCGTCGGCACCGGACAGCTGTCCGGGGCGCTCAGCCTCGCGATCGCCGTCAACGGCGCGGCGGCGATCTGGGTCGGCAAGCACCTCGACCGGCACGGCGCGCGCTGGCTGATGACCGGCGGCAGCCTGCTGGGCGCGGCCTCCGTCGTCGGCTGGTCGCAGGCGCAGAGCCTGCCGGCGCTCTACCTCGCCTTCGTCGGCGTCGGCCTCGCCGGTGCTGCGGTGATGTACGAGCCGGCGTTCGCGCTCGTGACCTCCTGGTTCGACCGGGACCGGCCCGCGGCGCTGCTCACGCTCACCGTGGTCGCCGGCTTCGCCAGCACGATCTTCCTGCCGCTGTCGCAGGCGCTGGTCGACGGGATCGGCTGGCGGGCAGCGCTGCTGGTGCTGGCCGGGCTGCTCGCGGCGTGCGCGATCCCGCAGGCGGTCCTGCTGCGACGGGCGCCCGCAGACCTGGGCCTCGGGGTCGACGGTGACCCCGCCTCGGCCGTCCACGTGGACGCGGAGACCGACGACCACGGCCCGCTGCTGCAGACCTCCTGGCGCGCGCCTGCCGTCCGGCTGCTCACCACCGCCTCCGTGCTCGAGACGCTCGCCGTGACCGTCGTGGCCGTCCACCTGGTCGCCTACCTGCGCGACTCCGGGGCGGAGGCCGGGCTCGCCGCCACGGCCGCCGGCGCGATCGGGATCCTGTCGGTGGCCGGCCGGGTCGCCGTGACGTCGCTGGCGAGGAGGGTCGGTCTCGCGCCGCTCGCGGCGGTGATGGTCGGCGGTCAGGCGCTCGGCGTGGCAGCGCTTCTCACGCTGCCGCGCGGCCCGGGCGTCGTGCTCTTCGTGCTGCTCTTCGGCGCCGGCTTCGGCGTCATGACGATCGCCCGCCCCTCGCTGCTGGGCCGTTACGTGCCGCTCCGCGTCTTCGGATCCGTCTCCGGCCGGCAGGCGCTGGCGATCGGCGCCGGCCGGGTCGCCGCGCCGGTGACCGCGG
>SCTD01000185.1 GCA_004299215.1 Frankiales bacterium
GCCGTCGACGCGCAAGGAGGCGGTCATCGCCGACACCGAGAGCGACCTGCGCGAGGGCGTCGTCGAGCAGTCGCTGAAGGAGCTGCGCCAGCCGGTCGTGCACCTGCGCGCGCCGCGCGGTTTGCTCGACCAGGAGCCGCCGCTCTATCCCGACCCGTCGCTGGAGCCGTGGCGCTCCGTGGTGCCGCAGCTCGAGACCGAGCTGGTCGAGGACTGCAACCACTACACGATCCTGCTGGCCGAGCACGGGGCACGGCAGGTGGCGGAGACCGTGCGCCGGTTGGCGAACGGCTAGCGAGTTGCGCCCGGTGTGGTGGCAGCGCCGATGACCGACGACAGCGCGTACGGCCGAGTGACGAATCCGGAGCGGTACGCACCTCTGCACCGGGCGGCGGCTGTCGTCATCGCCGAGCTGCAGCGGGCGTTCGACGTCTCGGTGGTGGAGGTGGAGTCGGAACCGAAGCAGCGGGACATCGGGCTGACGTTGACCTCCGCGTGGCGGCTGACGCCGAGCAACGGCGGCGCGCCAGTGACGGTGACCCTGACGACGTTCCCGGGTCTGTACGTGCGCTTCGGCGAGTGGCACGAGGAGGCCTTCCCGGCGTGCGGCTGCGATGCCTGCGACGAGCAGCCGGGGGAGCTCGCCGAGGACCTCCGCGAAAAGCTGTGGGCGGTGGCGCGTGGGCAGTTCCACGAGACGCAGCAGAGCTACGCGTTCACGTTCCCGCACGGCGGCCGCGCCGGATCCGGCAAGCCGTCGCGGTGGCGGCGGCTAAGGGTGCGCGAGTACCCGGCCTGGCCGGAGCGCTGACGAAGCCCGAGGAGTCGCTGTCGATTCAGAAGGGTGGGTCGTCGTTCCAGCCGTTGTGGGTGTTCTCCGGGGCAGGAGGCTTCTGCGGCTCGGGTGGTCGGATCCGTTGGCTGATCGGCACGTCGGGTTCGTCGGTTTCGGCGTCGTCCTCCGACTTCGCTGGCTTCGCTTGCGGCCGGCGAGGTGGTGGTTCGGCGTAGATGTCGACCTTGGGTGGTGGTGTCCAGGGTCCGGGCCTTCGGTAGGTCTGGTGCAGGGCGCTGTGCCAGGTGACGCTGCCGTCGTTGTGGCGGAGCAGGATCCAGCGGCCGGTGGTCTTGGCGTTGTGGCAGCGTCTGCTGACGGGTCCGAGGTTGCGGGCGTTGGTCTTGCCGCCTCGGGCGTAGGGCTCGAGGTGGTCGCGGTCGTAGCGGCTGCTGCTGCAGCCGGGTCCGCAGCAGTGCCGGTCGCGGATGTCGACGAGCCGGGCGAGCCGGGCGCTCGGGTCGTGCTGGGGTTCGTCAGCGTCGATGACCAGGGCGGGAGCGAGCATGGCGCGGATCTGCTCGCGCCGGCCGGTGTCGGTGTCGGCGGCGGGAGTGGGCTTGTCATCGACCGCGATCGGCCGGCCGCTCGTGGCGTCGACCATGATCCGCCGGTAGCTCTTGGGTCGGACGAGCCGGACGTGCTGGGCTGAGACGGGGCCGTACCGGTCGAGCGTGCCGGGTTGCTGGCTCAGGCCGAGGATGGTCGCGACCGGGACGTGGATGTTGAGGGTGATCTGGGCGGCGATCTGCTCCGCGGTGAGCGCCCACTGCGGCGGGACCGGCCCGGCCGCCTGGTCCCGGTCGAACAGCATCCCGCCGTCGACGCCGGTCAGCGGCGTCCGGCCGCCTGGGATGTCGGCCTGGGCGCGCCAGCGGTCGTCGCAGGCCATCCCGGCCAGCGCGATCGCGGGAAGGGAGGCGAACAGGTCCGCCCGGCGCTGCTCCGCCGTCCGGACCACACCAGCCGCAGCATCGGCCAGCCGCTCACGGCGTTCGAGGTCGTCCATCCCCTGCGCCCACGCGACGCCCTGCTCGGGGGTGAGGACGGCGCCGGCGAGCATCAGCCCGTCCTCGGTCGGCCGGGTCCAGGTCCGCCTGCGGCCGACCTTCTCGGCCTCGGCCGCCTCGGCCTGCTCGGCGGTGAGCTGCTCAGCCTCGAGGCGCAGCCGGACCCGCGTGAGCTGCCGCCGCAGGTCGGTCGGGCACAGTTCCGCGCCGGCCGGCAGCACCTCGGCCTCGACCTTGCTGGCGATCTCGGGGGTGCACGGGTCGAGCTCCTGCCGGACCGCGACGGCCTGGTGCCGGAAGAGCCTGCCCTCACCGAGCAGCGCAAGGGTCAGTGGCAGCGCGTCGGTGAACCGCTCGGCCTCACCGATCCAGCGCTCGGCGGTGAGCTGGCTGATGTGCCACGAGCCGGCGAGCTCCATCGGCAGCTCCCGGAGCGCCGACCCGCCGGCCTGCTGCGCCCGCCACGCCAGCGCCGCGATCTCGGTCAACTGATGCGCCCACGACCGGGCGTCGGCGGCCAGGTCGTCCCGCACCGCACGCAGCGAGTCGACCTGCGCCCGCTCGCCTACCGACAACGGCGGCCGGACCGGCGCAGCAGCGACCGGCTCGTCGCGGTCCGCACGGTCGAAAGGCACATCTGTGATCGAACACCAGTTCGAACGACATGTCAAGAACGAAAGTGCCTCGTGGAGAGACTTTTTCATGCATTCGACGAGCACATTGCTTGCGCCGCGGGTGGTGAGCGGGTCCGTCGTCGCCGGGTGATCGCCACGTCGAGCGGGAGGCCGCGCCGCCCGCCGCACCTAGACTTCTCGCCGACCCCCAGCGACGACGAGACAGGCCCATGACCGACCAGCCCGGCATCGACCCGGCGCGCCTGCAGGCAGCACTCGACGTGCTCCGCGACCTCGACGACCTGCCGACCGACCACCCCGACGCGGTCCGCATCCGCGAGGCGACGGCGGCGGTCTACAAGAGCGTGAAGATCCGCCGGCGTCGTGAGGCCCGTGACCGCGTCCTGGCCAGCGACAACGCGGTCACCGCGGCGACCGCCACCGCCGCGCCCGGGCGCATCGACGACGAGACGCGCGGCCTGCCGATCGGCGAGGCCAGGGGCGCGCAGGTCATCGGCACCCTCATCAACGCGCGCTCCTGCTACGTCTGCAAGCAGCGGTACCGCGAGGTCGACGCGTTCTACCACCAGCTGTGTCCGAGCTGCGCCGAGCTGAACCACGCCAAGCGCGACGCCCGCACCGACCTCACGGGACGGCGCGCGCTGCTCACCGGCGGCCGCGCGAAGATCGGGATGTACATCGCGCTGCGTCTCCTGAGGGACGGCGCCGACACGACCATCACGACCCGCTTCCCGACCGACGCGGTGCGCCGGTTCCGCGCGATGCCGGACAGCGACCAGTGGCTGCACCGGCTGACGATCGTCGGCATCGACCTCCGCGACCCCGCGCAAGTCGTCGCGCTGGCGGACAGCGTCGCGGCCAAGGGCCCGCTCGACGTGCTCATCAACAACGCGGCGCAGACGGTGCGCCGGACGCCGGGGTCGTACGCCCAGCTGATCGCGGCGGAGTCGGTCCCGCTCCCGCCGGGCCCGACCCCGGAGGTGGTCGACCTCGGCCACGGCCCGCTGCAGCTGACGCAGGGCGAGGCCACCGAGCAGCACTCGTTCGACGCGCACAACCTCACGGCGCTCGCGCTCACGAGCGGCTCCGCCTCCCTCGACCGCGTCGCGGCCGGAACCGCCATCGACGCGGGCGGTCTCGTGCCCGACCTCGACGCGGTCAACAGCTGGACGCAACGCGTGCACGAGGTCGACGCGCTCGAGCTGCTCGAGGTGCAGCTGTGCAACGTCACGGCGCCCTTCGTCCTCGTCAGCCGGCTCCGCCCGTCACTCGCGGCGAGCCCGGCGCGGCGCACCTACGTCGTCAACGTCAGCGCGATGGAGGGCCAGTTCTCCCGCGGCTACAAGGGGCCCGGCCACCCGCACACCAACATGGCCAAGGCCGCGCTGAACATGCTCACCCGCACCAGCGCGCGCGAGATGCTCGAGTCCGACGGCATCCTCATGACCAGCGTCGACACCGGCTGGATCACCGACGAGCGGCCGCACCCCACCAAGTCGCGGCTGGCCGACGAGGGCTTCCACGCCCCACTCGACCTCGTCGACGGAGCCGCCCGCGTCTACGACCCGATCGTCCGCGGCGAGGCCGGCGAGGACGTCTTCGGCGTCTTCCTGAAGGACTACTCGCCGTCGCCCTGGTGAGCGCCCCAGACGCGCGGGTCGACGCCGCCGGGCTGAGGTGCCGCGTCGTCGTACGGCGTGCGGCTGAAGACGAACGTCCCGAGGTCCAGCGCCACCACGGCGCCGTCGGCGAGCACCGGCCGCAGCACCTCGCCCGCGTGGTAGCCGTCGAGCCCCACCCAGCTGCCGTCGCCGGCTGATCGGAACCGCGAGCTGCGCCCCGCCCCCAGCAGGCCGATGAGCTCGAGCAGGCCGTCGGCCCGCAGCCGCAGCCCGTACGAGTAGGTCCCCCAGTACCAGACGCCGACCAGCGAGAGTGCCTCAGGATCAGCAGGTCCCGCGCTCCACGTCGTTCCCAGCGCCGGCTCCGCCTCCCGCACCACCTCGTGCAGGTTGGTGAGCAGCCCGCCGTCCAGCCCGCTGGTGGCGTTGCACAGCACGACCGTGCCGAGGTCCTGCGCGCGGTCCACGAAGACGGACGCCAGGAAGCCCGGCATCGACCCGCCGTGGCCGACCAGCGTCTGCTCGCCCGCGCGCACGACCTGGAGCCCGAGGCCGTACGACGACCAGCCCGGCGCGGACGGGTCCACGCCCGCGGGCACGGCCATCTCCTCCAGGGTGTCCGCCGACAGCACCTCGCCGGTGTCGCCGAGCAGGAACGCGGCGAACCGCCCGAGGTCGGCCAGCGTCGCCCAGAGCTGCCCTGCCGGCGCCATCGCGACGGCGTCGTGCTCGGGCTCCGGCAGCAGCACGTCGGCCCACGGGTGCACCGCGTAGCCGGTCGCCGCGCGGCCCGACGGCCGCGGGGTCGTGCGGGTCATCCCGAGCGGCAGCAGCACCTCGTCGCGCACGACGTCCGCCCACGGTCGCCCGCGCAGCTGCGCCACCAGCTCGCCCAGCGCGCCGTAGCCGAGGTTGGAGTAGTGGAACCGGCGCCCCGCGGCGTGCGGCACGTCCGACGGCGTCAGCGACGACGACAGCGACTCCCACGGCACGCCCTCGACCCGTTCCCACCAGACGCCCGGTGACTCCGACCGCAGCCCCGCCCCGTGTGCGAGCAGCTGCCCGACGGTGCGGTCGCCGAACGGCGTCCCCGGCAGGTGCCGCTCCAGCGCGTCGTCCAGCGAGAGCAGCCCCTCGTCGCGCAGCCGCAGCACGGCGACGGCGGTGATCGGCTTGGTGATCGATCCCAGGCGGTACTGCACGTCGTCGTGCGGCTCCTCGACCGCGCCGCGCGCTGCCGACCACACGAGCGAGCCCGCGCGGACGACCCCGCAGAGCAGGGACGGCAGCCGGTTCGACCGCTGCGCACCCGCCACGCAGGCCAGCAGCCTGCGCTCCGTCGACGGCAGCAGCGAGGTCATGCCGGGCACCCTAGGCGAGCGTCCGGTAGTGGTAGCCGTGTGCCGGCCGCAGCCCGGCCGACGCGTAGAGCCCGCGGGCGGCGACGTTGTCCGTCAGCACCTGCAGGTGCGCCGAGTGGGCTCCGCGGGCAGCGGCCCAGGATCCCAGGCCCTGCAGCACTTCTCGTCCGAGCCCGCGCTCGCGCCACGCGGGCAGCGCCGCCATCGCGTAGACCCCCAGCCAGCCCTCCTGCACGACACCGCGCCCGACCGCGACCGTGCGGCCGTCGGCGACCACCGAGGCGTACGCCGAGGGCGCCGGGACGCGCGCGCTCATCCGGCGGAGGACGTCCTGCTCGGCCGGACCGCCCCGGCCGTCCACTGCCCACCAGCAGTCCAGCCAGTCGTCGTCCATCGCCGACGCGACGACCGCGGACGACGGGCCGGCCGGCACGGGCCCGCTCATGACGAGCACCTCGAACTCGCGCCGCCACCCGAGCGCGGCCAGCGCGTCGTCCAGCGCGGACGAGCTCACGTGCACCCGGGGCGGCAGGCCCCGCGAGCGGTAGAACTCCACGACGCCGTCGAGCGGCATCGCGTCCGACAGCGGCAGCGCGGAGTTGGCCCGCAGCAGCACCCCGGCGGCGGCCCTCAGCCGCCAGCCCTCGACCTCGACCTGCTCCAGCGGCGGGTTGCCGTCCGCGCCCAGCCGGTCCAGCAGCAGCCGTCGGCTCACAGCTTCCCGGCGGCCTTCAGCGACAGGTACGCGTCGGACACCGCGGGCGCGAACGTCTCGGGCGGCGCGTCGACGACCTCGACGCCCCGGCGCCGGAGCAGCGCGGTGAGGCGCCGCCGCTCCGAGCGGGCGCGCTCCGCTGCCGCCGCGTCGTACGCCTCCTCGACCGACCCGGGCGCAGCTCCGGCCATCTCCTCCACGCGCGGGTCGGCGACCGCCGCCAGCAGCACGGTGTGGCGCGAGGTCAGCGACGCGAGCAGCGGCAGCAGCCCGGCCTCCAGTGGCGCGGTGTCGAGGGAGGTGAACAGCACGACCAGGGAGCGCCGCCGGGTCCGCCGCAGGATCTCGCCGACCAGCCGGCGCCCGTCGCTCTCGACCAGCGCCGGCTCGAGACCGGCCATGGCGTCGACCATCCGGGGGAGGAGCTCGTCCCGCCCCACGCCCTCGACGGCGGCGCGCGGCTCCCGGTCGAAGGCCAGCAGGTCGACGCGGTCACCGGCTCGTGACGCGAGCGCGCACAGCAGCAGCGCCGCGTCGAGCGCGGCGTCGAGCCGGGGCACGTCGCCGACGCGGCCGGCCGACGTGCGCGACGTGTCGACGACCAGCAGCAGCGTGCGGTCGCGCTCCGGGCGCCAGGTGCGCACCACGACGTCCTGCGCCCGCGCCGTCGCGCGCCAGTCGATGGAGCGCACGTCGTCGCCCGCCACGTACTCGCGCAGCGAGTCGAACTCGGTCCCCTGCCCGCGCACCCGCACGGCGAGCGCGCCGTCGAGCTGCCGCAGTCGCGCGAGCCGCTCCGGCAGGTGCCGGCGGGAGGTGAACGGCGGCTGGACCCTGACCCGCCAGGGGATCTCGTGCCGGCCCTGCCGCGCTGCCAGGCCCAACGGGCCGACCGAGCGCACGGTGACCCGGTCGGGGAGCCGGTCGCCCCGACGCGTCGGCCGGAGCGTCGTCGTCAGCACCCGGCGCTCACCGGCCGGGACGTCCAGGTCGTGCGTCCGGGGCGTCGCCCCTGCCGACGGCACCCACGCGTCGCGCAGCACGCCGGTCAGCCGGCGCGGGCCGGGGTTGGTGACCGACAGCGAGACCTCCGCCGTCTCGCCGAGCCGGCAGGCGGTCGCGCCGGAGCGGGTCACGCGCAGCGCCGAGATCGGCTGCGCAGCAAGGGCATCCGCGACGCAGCCGGCTGCGACCAGCAGCACCACGACGAGCACCGTCCACCACGACGGCAGCACGAGCACCGGCAGCAGGCCCAGCAGGGCCAGCAGCACGGCCCGTCCGGTGAGCGCCACTAGCGCGGGACGGGCACCGAGGACAGCACGCCGTCCAGCACGCCGTCGCCGGTGACGCCCTCCAGCTCGGCTTCCGGCCGCACGCTCACCCGGTGCCGGAGGGTGGGTCGGGCGAGGGCCTTCACGTCGTCGGGGGTGAGGTAGTCACGGCCTGACAGCCAGGCCCAGGCCTTGGACGTCGCGAGCAGCGCCGTCGCGCCGCGCGGCGAGACACCGAGCGACAGGGACGGCGAGGTGCGCGTCGCCCGGCAGAGGTCGACGACGTAGCCCATCACCTCGGGCGCGACGCTGACCGCGCCGACGGCGGCCCGACCGGTCGCCAGGTCGGCCGCACCCGCCACCGCCGACAGCCCGGACAGGTCGCGCGGGTCGAAGCCGCTGTCGTGCGCGGCGAGCACCTTCACCTCGTCCTCGCGGGAGGGCAGGCCGACGGTGAGCTTGAGCAGGAAGCGGTCGAGCTGCGCCTCGGGCAGCGGGTAGGTGCCCTCGTACTCCACGGGGTTCTGCGTCGCGCAGACGACGAACGGGTCGGG
>SCTD01000186.1 GCA_004299215.1 Frankiales bacterium
CCGCCCACTGTTGAAGCTGTCGTTGCCGGCAGGGTTGCCAGCCAAGGTGGACGCGCGACTCGGACGGCCCAGCGGCACGACACGGCAACAGCACCGGCAACCGAGTCCCACGTTTCGACGCCACGGAGCGGGTCCACCTCGAAGCGTTCCGGCCGCCACCGGGCACGGGCTACGTCACGGTGTTGGATCAAGAATCCAGGAGCGCGTCGAGATCGGACGCGTACTGGCCAGGGGTGGTGCCACCGGTGTGGATGACGGTCTGCCGGTCTCCCGGACCGAACAGGTACACCACGCCGGAGTGATCGACGTCGCCTTTGGGGTGGGCATGCGCGCTTGCACGAGGCGGCTCGGTGTGCTGCTCGGTGTGCTGCTCGGTGCGCGGCAGGTAGAGCTCGTCGAGCACCCGAGCAGTATCGGCATTGCCGCCGATGAGCCCGACGAACGCCGGATCGAACCGGTCGAGCCAGTCGCGCAGCATCTGCGGGGTGTCGCGTTGCGGGTCCTCAGTGACGAACACGACCTCGATCCGCCGCTGTTCGGCCGGCGGGAGCAATCGCTTGGCGGCAGCGAGATCTGCCATGGTCGTCGGGCACACGTCTGGGCACTCGGTGTATCCGAAGAACAGGGCGGTGACCCCGTCGTCCTTGCCGCGCAGATTGTATGGGTGCCCGCTGGTGTCCGGCAGGACGAGTGCGGGTCGTGGGACCCGGGGCGCGGTGAGCAGCGTTCCCTCGAAGGAGTCGGCGCTGGAGTCAGCGATCACTGCGAGCGGTGAGGCATTCTCGTCGCCCGTGCCGCACCCCACCAGCGTGAGGACGACCACGGCGGGAGTGATGAGCCGCTTCCGAAGGCTCACCCGGCGAACATCGGCATCAAGGGCGCGCCGCCGCGTGTTGGAGACGCCGGCATCAGCCGCTCTCGCTGTAGCGGACGGTCCATGTGCGCCCGCCGTCTGATGAAGCCAGCACACCCCTGCCTGTGGCCGCGGCGTACAGGTCCTCATCGTTGACGGCGAGCGCTTCGGGCTCGCCGCCCACGGTGCCACGCTCTTCCCAGCTGCGACCGCCGTCGGCGCTGGCGTACACGATGCCGGACGGGTCGACTCCGAAGACCTCGTCGGACTGCTGCCAGGCGAGGACTGCCAGCACCGGCGCATTGGGCACGCCCGTGAACGTTCGGCCGCCGTCGCTGCTGCGAACCAGTCCCTTCTCAGTGGTCGCGAGCAGGACCTCCGCGTCCGCGGCGCTCACGACGAAGTCCCGCAGTCCTAGATTGCTCCGGGTGTCCCACGTCTTCCCACCATCCGCGGAGCGCATCAGCCGAGAGCTGCCGGCGTCCCATCCGTAGACGCTGCCGTCTGCGCTGTGCAGGGCATGGAAGTCCACCTCCCCCGACAGCGACACGCTCTCCCACGTCTTGGCCGCGTCGTTGCTGCGGATCAGGCCCAGCCGTGGTGGCAGCTCCGGGTCCTTCTGGAAATCGGGGTGGCCGGAGCCCAGGAACGTGTTCGGCCCGACGACGGTGAAGCCCATGGTGTCCTGGAACCTGTCCGCGATCCGGGTTGCCTTGCCTTCCTCGGGCAGGGCGAACAGCCCGAAGTGCGTCGCGGCGTACAGCACCCCGTCGGCAGGATCGACACCGAGCCCATGGACGTGCGCCACACCCGGGTCGTCAGCCGGGTCGATCGCCGGCTGCCCGTCGGTGTTGCCGTCGCCGCCGGAGCAGCCGGCGATCGCAAGCACCGCGGTGAGCGCGGCAGCGGGGATACGGACGCGCATGACACTCCGTCTATGAGGAACCGATCAGCTTGGACCATGTTACGGAGCATCCGACGACCGCGCCTGCCGCGACGGGCCCTCCCCCTGAAGAGCGCATGTGCTGGCGCGGATCAACGGTTAGGTCCGGTTCTCGGTCAGGGCGCTGAAGCTGCGGAGGCGCAGGCTGTTCGTCGCGACGAAGGTGCTACGCACTTCGATCGGCGCGTGCGCCTGACCCGGGCTGGACCGCGCTCACCGGGCGAGGCTGTAGCCAGCCTCCTCGACGGCTGCACGGACCTCGTCCTCGGTGAGCGGCGCATCGGAGGTCACGGTCACCCGGCCCGAATCGAGCTCGACCTGGACGTCGGTGACGCCGGGCAGCCCGCTGACCTCCTCAGTGACGCTGCTGACGCAGTGGCCGCAGGTCATCCCGGTCACGGTGTAGGTATCGGTGGTCACGAGGCAATTTCCTTCCGGTTGGCGGGCGACGGCAGCTCCAGCGCCCTGGGGACGTCGTGGTCAGGAGCGGACAAGGCGAGCGATGGCGTCGGAGGCCTCCTTGAGCTTCGCGGCACCCTCGTCTCCACCGACCGCGACCGCATCCGCGACACAATGCGCGATGTGCGCCTCGAGCAGGCCCAGCGACACCGCCTGCAGGGCCTTGGTCACTGCGCTGACCTGGGTGAGAACGTCAATGCAGTACTTGTCCTCCTCCACCATCCGCGTGATGCCCCGGACCTGCCCCTCGATGCGGGCGAGCCGCTTGAGGTGGGCGCCCTTGGTCGGGGCATAGCCATGCGCTGGCTCGGCGGGGTGGGCGCGATCATCTGCTCGTGCCCGACGCTGGGCGTTGGTGGTGCGCGTGGTCGCCATCAAGACCTCCTGACGGGCGATGCCGAGACCGTGTGTAGCACACCCCAGGGGGGTATCTGCGTGAGTGGAACACAGAATCGCGCCGCAGCTCCATGCGGACAGCTCAGCGCTGTCCGTCTCGGGCTCCTGCCCCGAGACGCCTACCGGGCCGGGAGCCGCGAGAACCGGCCGAACCGGCTTGTACGCGCGCACCCGGGCGGCGTAGTCGACCCACGCAGAGCCGAAGTCGCCGGCGACCTCTCGCTCCTCAGACCGGGCGAGCCGGGCGTAGACCCACGCCAGCACGGGGAACATGACCAGCGTCGGGATGGTCGGCCGCTGAAGGAGCCACCCCGCCATGACAAGCAGGAAGCCCAGGTACTGCGGGTGCCGAAGCCAGCCGTACGGCCCACTCGTGGCGAGCTCCCCCGTCTGCGCCGCACGGTGCAGAACCTGCCATGCCACCGCTATGAGCCAGAAGCCACCGCCGATGAGCACGTAGCTCGCAAGATGGAACGGTGAGACGTGCGGGTCAGCCTGCCAGCCGATCAGGTCGTTCCACAGGTGCCCGCCTGAGTGCGTCGCCTGCAGTGCCGGGAAGCGCTCGCCGAGCCACCCGGCCAACAAGTACACGGTGAGCGGCGCCCCGTACATCTCGGTGAACAGCGCGACGATGAACGCCGAGTAGCCGCTCATCGCCCGCCAGTCCCGCCTCGTTCGCGGGTGGAAGAAGCTTACGCCGAACGCGATCATGAGCGCGCTGTTGAGGACGGCCAAGGACCAGAGGCCGTAGTCCTGCGTCATCTGGATCACCGACCTCCGCGGCGGTCAGCCTGGATGGTGTTCGTCGAGCTCGACGACCTCCTGGGCGGGCGCCACATCACCGTCGGTCGACCCGCTCACGGCCGGCCCGATGACGAAGGCGGACAGAGCGAACATCGCTGTGAAGACCGCGATGCCGATGACCGGCGCCCGCCAGGTGCCGAACCGGCGGTACAGCTTGACGAGCAGCGGGATGGAGGCGAGGTAGCCGAGGACACCGAACAAAGCCGTTCCGCCGGACCCGGCGACGAGTGCGGTGCCGGCGAGGAACCCGACGTGGTGCAGGACGTGGGGCAGCAGGCCCAGCACAGCGCCGAGCACCGCCAGCAGTCCCTCCCACATCCGCCTCAGCCCCGATCGCGGGCTCGAGGCGGCGCGTTCCGCGGCGGGCACCATCTCCGTCGTCATCGTCGGTTTCCGGATGGGCCGGTGGGCGGCCGCGCTTCCGCGTGGTCGTCTGGGTGAGGCGTGGAGTCGGATCCGCCGTGACCACCGTGGCCATCGCCGTTCATGCCGAACATCATCCAGACCATCATGAGCGGGCAGGCCAGGAGCACGCCGTAGGTAAGAGCGGTCCCGACGGGGAGGCCCGCGACGAGCAGCACACCGAAGATCGCGGCTGCGCCGAGGAGCATCTGCTTGAGGTGGGATCCGTTCGCCATGGTCATCCTCGATTCAGCGTGCGGCCCGCACCGGAGAGCTCGGACCGAGCCTCGCGGTAGGCCCCAGGGTCGATGTCGCCGGCGGCCAGGCGCCGGTCGAGCAGGTCGAGTGCGTCGCTCTTCGGTGCCGACGGAAACAGCTGCGTCACTGCCCACACGATCACGCCGAGCAGCGCGACCCAGAATCCGATCATCAGCACCCAGCCTCCGAGGCCCATTCCCGAACACCAGCTTCCTGTGAACATCTGCCGCCTCCTCGTGGTCGCTCACCAACAAAGTCGGCGCTCGCGGTGAAGCGCGTCATGGGATTCCTGTGAAGGTCCGGTCAAGCGCGGGTCGTCCCACCGCCGACGGCTGCTCGGCGAGCGGACGCGTCTTCGATCGGGAGGTGCACGGTGATGCGCGTGCCTTGCCCCCGCCCCTCGCTGAGTGCGCTCACGTGCCCGCCGTGTGCCTCGACGATGGCCTTGACGATGGCCAACCCGATACCCGAGCCGCCGTGCTGCCGGTCCCTGGCCGCGTCCGCTCGGTAGAGGCGTTCGAAGATGTGCGGAAGGTGCTCGGCGGCGATGCCCTCGCCGTCGTCGGCGACCACCAGCTCGACCTGCTGCGAGCCCCCGGCCCGGGCGGTGACGGCGACAGCTCCCCCCGGCGGGGTGTGGCGCAAGGCGTTCTCCAGCAGGTTGCCGAGTACCTGAGCCAATCGCTCGGGGTCGGCACGCAGCGGAGGCAGCGGCGGGTCGGTGTCGAGCGTGAGGGACACGCCCTTGCTGGCGTAGGCCTCAACGGCGGCCGTGACCGCCGACTGCGCGACCTCTACGGGATCCACGGAGTGCCAAGAGAGCTCGATGCGACCTTCCTCGGCCTTGGAGACCGCGGACATGTCGCTGGCGAGCCGCGTCAGGCGAGCCGTCTGGGCGCGAAGGACAGCCAGGGTGGCGGGGTCAGGCTGTACGACGCCGTCCTCCATCGCCTCGAGATAGCCCTCCAGCGTCGCCAGAGGCGTGCGCATCTCGTGGGCCACGTCGGCGATGAGGCGCCGTCGCGTTGTCTCTGTGCCCTCCAGGCGACCGGCCATGGCGTTGAAGGCCTGCGCGAGCTGCTCGAACTCCGGGCCGAGGCGAGGTGCCTCGACGCGGGTCCGGTAGGAACCGGCCGCCAACAGGGCCGCCGCGTCCGAGGTTGCGGTGATAGTGCGGCCGATGCGTCGGTTCAAGTAGACGCTGACGGCCAGTGCCGTCACCACCGCGGCCAGCAGCGCGAGCGACACCGCGATGACGTTGGCCGAGACGTAGGCCTCCTCGGCGTGGCGCACCAGGTTGTCGCTGGTCAGGTCGCCACGGTGGTCGAGGTGCTCGTGGAAGACACGGGGCCCGACCAGCGCCGCGACCAGCCAGGCCGTGACCGCGGCAACCAGCAGGACGAGCGCCTGTGCCGTCATCAGCCGTGCCGCCAGTCCACGCCGCCCCCCGCGCGGGCTTCGCCTCACTGCCCGTCGCCCATCCGGTATCCCACGCCGCGTACCGTGCGGATGAAGCGGGGCCGGTCGGCGTCGTCTCCGAGCTTTCGCCGAACGTGCCCGATGTGGACATCCACCAGATGCTCATCGCCGACCCAGTTGTCTCCCCACACGGCCTCGATCAGCTGCCGGCGGCTGAACGCCAGTCGCGGTCGAGCCGACAGCGCCTGCAGCACATCGAACTCGGTCCGCGTCAACTCGACGGGGGCGCCTCCGACGCGTACCTCACGTCCCGCCACGTCGATCTCCAGGTCGCCGATTGATCGCGGAGGCGCCTCGTCGGCGGCCGACGGCATGGGTGCGGCGGCCGGCCGACGCGGGCGGCGGAGCATGACGTCGACGCGGGCGACGAGCTCGCGTGGGCTGAACGGTTTGGTGACGTAGTCATCGGCGCCCACGCGCAGTCCGACGAGCTTGTCGACCTCGTCGGCGCGGGCGGTGAGCATGACGACGTAGCAGTCGGAGAAGGTACGCAGCACCCTGCACACCTCGAGGCCGTCGAGCGTGGGCAGACCGAGGTCGAGCACCACGACGTCGGGATCGACCTGACGGGCGAGATCGACTGCCACCTGCCCGTCATGGGCCAGCGTTACCTCAAACCCGGCGCGTTCGAGGTAGCCGGCGACGAGGGCCGCGAGCGGCTCCTCGTCGTCGACCACGAGCACGCGGCGCGCTGTGTCCCTGTCCATGACAGCTCCTACCGTCGCGTCTGGCGATGACCCACCCTCCTGATCAGGGCACAGGGGCCTTGGCGGCCTGGGACGCGCGCCATGTTGAGTCGATTCATCGAGGCCCCATCGAGGATGAGACCGCAGAGCTCTCGTGGGTGCTCTCGGTGTATTGCGCCGTCACGGTTTTCGGGAGATGCAGTCGCTTGAGCATGAGTGCGTTGACAGCCACCAGGAAGCTCGATCCGGACATCGACAGCGCGGCGATCTCGGGGCGCAGCACAAGCCCGAAGGCTGGTTCGAAGACGCCTGCGGCGATGGGGAGGGCCAGAGCGTTGTAGCCGATCGCCCAGCCGAGGTTCTGCCGCATCTTGCGCACAGTGCCTCGCCCGATCTGCAGGGCGACGGGTACGTCCATTGGGTCACTGCGCATCAGCACCAGGTCGGCGGTCTCGATGGCGACGTCGGTGCCGGCACCGATGGCCACGCCGATGTCAGCTTGGGCGAGGGCTGGGGCGTCGTTGACACCGTCACCGACCATGGCCACCTTGCGGCCCTGCGCCTGCAGCTCAGCGACCTTCGCTGCTTTGTCACCGGGGAGGACGTCCGCGATCACCGTTGTCACTCCGAGCAGCGCCGCGATGCGGCGGGCGGTGGCCTCATTGTCGCCGGTGAGCATGACGACGTCCGCGCCGAGGCGTTGGAGCTCGGCGACGGCGGCGGCGGCGGTATCTCGCGGCGCGTCCGCCATCCCGATGAGTCCTGCGACGCGCCCGTCGACGGCGACCATCACCGCTGTACGGCCTCCCTCGGCGAGCTCGTCGCGGCGGGCGGCTAGCTCGCCCAGGTCGACGCCGTCGCGCTCCATGAGGCGCCGGTTCCCCACCAGGACGCGCTGCCCATCGACCGTGGCGAGCGCGCCGTGGCCGGGGACGCTGTCGAAGTCTTGGGCACCAAGCACAGGCGCGCCGCGGCGTTCGGCCTCGGTCACGATCGCCTGCGCGAGCGGATGCTCCGACTCGCGCTCCACCGCTGCGACGAGAGCAAGCAGCCGGTCCTCGTCGATGCCGGTGGCGATCACGTCGGTGACCTCGGGCTCTCCCTTGGTCAGGGTTCCGGTCTTGTCCATGACGACCGTGTCGATGTGCGCCGCGGACTCGAGTGCCATGGCGTTCTTGAAGAGGACGCCGCGACGGGCACCGAGCCCGGTCCCGACCATGATGGCTGTTGGCGTTGCCAGACCGAGCGCGTCGGGGCAGGTGATGACGACGACGGTGATGGCGAAGAGCATGGCCTCGCTCACTGGCCGTCCCGCGAGCAGGCTCCAGACCAGGAAGGTGCCCGTGCCACCGATGAGGGCGACGAAGACGAGCCAGAATGCAGCGCGGTCGGCGAGGCGCTGGCCGGGGGCCTTGGAGTTCTGGGCCTCTTGAACGAGCTTGACGATCTGCGCCAGCGCCGTGTCGCTACCGACCTTGGAGGCGCGCACACGCAGCGTGCCCGTGGCGTTGAGGGTTGCCCCGATGACGGCGTCACCGGGGGCCTTGTGCACCGGCAGGCTCTCCCCGGTGACCATGGACTCGTCGAGCTCGCTCTCGCCGTCTTCGACGACACCGTCGACAGCCAGCTTCGTCCCGGGCCGCACGAGCAGGAGGTCGCCGACCTGAACATCGGCGGTCCGTACCTCAACGGGCTGGCCGTCGCGGATGACGGTGGCCATCGGCGGAGCGAGGTCGAGCAATGCGCGAATGGCTTCGTTGGCGCCGCCGCGGGCGCGCATCTCGAACCAGTGACCGAGCAGCACGAACGCTGCGAGCACCGTGGCAGCCTCGTAGAAGACCTCGCCGCCGCCGGTCAGCGTGACGCCGAGCGAGTACAGCCAGCCGGCGCCGACGGCGACCGCCACGAGCACCATCATGTCGAGCGTGCGGGCACGTAGGGCGCGATATGCACCGTCGAAGAAGATCCAGGACGACCAGAAGACGACAGGCAGACTCCACAGGAGCATGAACACGTCGTCGCGCAGGCCGAACGGTGCAGCGGCCTCGAACCCGAGCACGTCCCGACCGATGGGGGACCACAGCAGTACGGGGATCGAGAACAGCGCAGCGACGAGGAAGCGCCGACGCATGTCGGCCACCATGTCGGCCATGGACATGCCGCCGTGTCCGCCGTGGCCCATGGCGTCATGCGGGGACGGCAGACCTTCCGGCGGACCGTGCTCCTCAGGGACGCCGGGGCTCGCCTGCTGCTCGTGCTCCGTGTGCGCATCCCCGATGCCGGTCTCTGCCATCGGGTGGCACACGTGACGCGGCACGGATTGCCCCGCACAGTGATAGCCGCACTCCTCGACCCATCGACGCAACTCGGCGACACTCGTCGCCGAGGGGTCGTAGGTGACCGTTGCCGTCTGCGCGACGGGGTTCGCGGCGACACTGTGGACGCCAGCCAGGCGGCTCAGGGTGGTCTCGACGATCGCCTTCTCCGAGGCCCAGTGCAGCCCTTTCACCTCGAGCACGATCGTCTCGGCCGCCGGAAGACTGTGCATGTCGTGATAGTCATGCGGAGCATTGTGCTGGTCGGCGGAGCTCACGGCTTCCTCCTGTTCTACGGCGGCGATCCCCCCGACGCGACGCGACTTGGCGGGGTTGCAAGTCACGCCTGTCCGATGCGTTCTCACGAACCTTCGGAATGTCGTCGATTGGCACCCTCATCACACATGCTGCGCCGCTCCTTCGACAGGGACCAAAGACCCTCGCGGCGCGGACAACCCTGCTCAGCGACCATCAGCCGGATGCCGGTGGTTTCGGACGCGACTCCGACAGCTCTGCGTACACGATCAGCCGCTCTCTCGCGGAGTACTTCGGATTGCACGTGGTCAGCGTGAGAAGGCTCCTCGTGGGCGCTGCTCCTGGACGGCGAGGAACGGGAAGCGCCACGGCGACGTCCGTCGGACGAACCACTTCCGAGTCGTAGACCCGATACGTGAAGATCGCTTCCTTGGTCTCCACGAGAATAGAGTCGCCGGACACCAGCCGGTCCAGGTTGACGAACGGCGCTCCGTAGGTCGTGCGGTGGCCGCTGATGACGGTGTTGCCGACCTTCCCGAAATCTCCAGTTCCGGCCATCCTCCCCGGCCCCTTCTTCAGCTCCTCCCTACCCGTTCCCTCGACGACGACCTTCGACCAGTCGGCGCCGAGAGCCGGGATCCGCATCACTGCGATACCACTTCCCTGTTCGGCGTGGGCTGCCTCCCCCTCGGACGAGCTGTTGCGTACCGGCTCTCTCCATGCCCGCTCGAGAGTCTCGACGAGGCGACCCTGCTCCCGATCCGTGACGAGCCCCGTTCCCCAGAGCTCGTAAGCAGCGAACAGGAGGATGACCACTCCCGTCGTGATCAACAGCTCCCCCAGGGCGCGAAGGAGGAGCCGCGCCGAGTCTCCTGCGCGGCGCGGGCTAGACGTCGGGTCGGGGGTCATCACGCCACGCTCGCGCCGCAGGGTTCTCAGGCGACCGCGTGCGACAGCAGGGAGGCGCCCGTGACGAGCCCGGCGAACGTCGTCACCACGGCTCGACCGTACGTCGTGGAACGGGGGATGGAGCGCAACGGGAACAGCAGCTGGCGAACGAGCGTGTACGCACCGAGACCGATCACGAACACGATGCCGTCAGCAGGGTGATTCAGCAGGAGCAGGATCGCCGCAGACACGACGGCGAGTACGCCGGCCGCCGCAGACTCGATCAGCTGGACGGGGATGCGGCGGACGCCCATGACCCGGTCGGAGGACCACAGGCCCCACCGCCCTCCGGTCGGACGCCCCGCGCAGCACCCTCCGAAGAAGCAGCCGAAGCGACCGATCATCATGCCCAGCAGCAGTCCCGGTGTCGTCACATCGAGCGCAGCTCCCGTCGGCACACCCGCGCCTAGTGACCCGACTGCCAGGGTCCCGACGGCTGCCAGCACGAAGCCCTGGATGGACATACCGCTGGCGCTCACACGCCGGGGCCCGCTCAGGTGCGTCAGGATGTAGTACGCCTTGGCGCCGATGACACCGATCAGGCAGGCACCCAGAGTCACGGCGAGCAGCCGGGACGCCGGGACGTCTCGGGCACTGGCGAGCTGGAACTGCGCGACCAGCGCCAGCGCCGTTCCGAACAGCACGAAGGCCGGCCAGGCGTACAGCCGAACCCCTGGTGCCAGCACCCGGACAACAGGCTCGAAGCCGGTTGGCCCCGTGGCAGAGCCGTGATGCTGGCCCAGCTTCGCCGAACCGGCCGACCGAGCGTCGGCCTGCACCCGCCACTCCCCTGGTGCCACAGAACGCACCCTGGCCGTCACCGCCACCGGGCCAGACCCGGCCGGGACCGGCTCGATCGGAACGTCCAGGACGAAATCCCGCCGGCCAGGGCCTTCCCGCTCCACGTGGCGGCCGGTGAACCGGATGGCCTTGGACGACGCGAGTTCGTTGGGGTCCTCGAGCCAGTAGGTCAAGCCCAACGCCTGAGGATCGAGGCCGTCGATCGGCGCGCAGGAGAACCTGGAGACGTCGAGTCGCTGGCGTGCAGCCGCAGCGTGTGGACTGCTGGACGCTGCCGTCCGTGAGGACGGCGAACGGGGCGCCGATGCGCTCAAGTCGGCGGGCATGGCTCGCGTCAGCGACTCCAGCACGTCAGCCGACAGCGGCTGTCCAGTCGCTGTCGCGCGCCGTACACGCGCCTTCGGCGGCGCTTGGCGGCGACTCTTGGACTTGCGAGGCTTGCTGCCACCACGTCCCACGGGCGCCACCTCCATCGGGGCTGCAGTAACTACTACGCAGCGTAGTATGCCTCGTCGCGCACCGCCTGTCCCTGGCGGGCGTCAGAACGACTGGCCACCGGCGCAGACTCGGTCGCTTCTACGAAGATCAGAGCGGCGCAACGATGAAGATCTGATCAAGCTGACTGCCGTGACCTCAGGTCTGACGCCGCGCGACCAGCACCGCACCGACAAGAGGCAGCAGCCCGATCAGCGCCAGCGCGACTTCCACTGCCGGCCCGAATCGCGTGGCCAGCGTCAACCTTGACGACAGCGGCAGATCGGCGTCGAGGACGGCCGCCTCGAACAGCGGGCTGCGCGCGACAACCTCACCGTCCGGCCGGACGAGCGCGGAGATGCCGCTCGTGGTTGCGACGACAGCGGCGCGCCCGTGCTCGACGGCGCGCAGCCGCGCCATGGCGAGCTGCTGCGCGCTCTCCGCGCTGCGCCCGTACGACGCGTTGTTGCTGGGCAGTACGAGAATCTGGCCACCGGCCCGAACCGCTTCACGCGGCAGGTCGTCGAACGCCACCTCGTAGCAGGTGCCCACGGCCAGCCGGATGCCGTCGACGTCGAGCGTGCCGACCCGGTCGCCGGGGGCGAAGTCGCGGGGCAGGAGCGTCGTCGCGTCGGGGTAGAGCCGCTCGATCAGAGGGCGGTGCGGCAGGTACTCGCCGAACGGCACGAGGTGCTTCTTGGCATAGCGCACGTCTGGCACGCCGTCGTCCCAGACGAAGATGCTGTTCTCGTTGAACGCGCCGTCACGAAGAACCGCGCCGATGACGAGCGGCATGCCTATCGCCGCGCGGGCACGGGCGATCGCCGCAGCGGTAGGCGGATCGGTGCGGGGGTCGGTGTCGACCGAGTTCTCCGGCCAGACCACCAGATCAGGGGCAGGGCGCCGCCCGGCTGCGACGTCCTGGGCCAGGCGCAGGGTCTGCTCGACGTGGTTCGCGAGCACGACGCGGTCCTCTCCGAGCCCGATCAGTCCCTCAGGGACGTCCCCCTGCACAGCCGCGACGCGAATCTCCCGCTCGGCTGGCGGCGGCGACGCGAGCAGGCCGAGCAGCGGGACTACCAGGGCGAGAGATCCGGCGGCAGTCAGACGCAGGCGGCGGCGCCGTCCGACGACCAGCATCGTGAGCCCGGCACCGGACGCTGCGACGGCGGCAGTGACCAACGGTGCGCCACCCCACGCCGCCAGGCCCATCGTCGGGGCGTCGGCCTGGCTGAACGCCAGGCGACCCCAGGTGAATCCGCCATACGGCACCCGTCCGCGCAGGCCCTCGACAGCGACGAAAGCCCCGGCAAGCACAACGGGGAGCGCGACCAGTGGGAGCCTTCTTGTGGCGATGGCCAGCAGCGGCCCAACCAGTCCTGCGATCAGGGCCTGGAGCACGGACAGCAGGATCCAGGGCAGCGGCCCGAGGAACCGGGTCCACTCGAGCAACGGCAGGAACAGGACGAGGTGCGCGAGGCTCGCAACCCCGTGCGCAGTCCTGAGGCGCGCTCCGGCCACCGCCGCCACCAGCAACGCCACGCCGACCGGCGCGGACCACCACAGGTCGAAACGGGGCAGTGCGAGGAGCAGCGCCAGACCGGCCGCGCCGGCCAGGAGGATCCGCACGCGCAGCCGAGGTGTCCACCCGCGCGTCGGCAAGCTGACCGCCCCTTCGCCGAGCACGACGTCCACCGGGCCGCTGGCGGACTGCGCCACGGTCATGTGTGGCGCCCTAGAGAGTGCGGGTCCAAGCGAGTCCTCCGAAAGCATCGTCGCGGCCGGCGACCCATCCGAAACTACCGGTGGCGATAGGCCGGCCGCACGCTGCTCCGGATGCCCATGCTTGGGCGCACGCGGCCTGCGCCCGATTCTTCGCCGAACCTTCATCGACAGACCCGTGAGCCTTGATCGACACAGATCAGGCTGGTGACCACGAAACCGACGAGGAGATAGCCATGCCCCCTGTGATGACCCGACGTCGCTTCCTCGCGCTCGGCGGGGGGCTAGCGGCAGTGTCCGCAACAGGCACCGGTGCTCTGATTCTGCGCGGAAATGACCCCACCCGGGTTCTTGCCTCGTCGCGCCAGGTGCTGGACGTCGAGGCGACGCGCCGCGGCGTTGGTGCCGCGGTCGTGGAGCGAACCTTGACCGCAGCCCCCGCGCAGGTCGTCCTCGGCGACCGGACGGTGTCCACGTGGGCTTTCGGCAAGCTGCCGGGGCCGGAGATCCGTCTGAGCGCCGGCGAGGTCCTGCGCGCCCGCGTCAAGAACGACCTGGCAGAGCCGACATCGGTC
>SCTD01000187.1 GCA_004299215.1 Frankiales bacterium
CGAGGTGCTCGTGGAGATCGACGGCCGGCCGCTGTCGCGCTGGGGGTGCGACGGCGTCGTGGCAGCGACGCCGACGGGGTCGACGGCGTACGCCTTCTCCGGCGGTGGACCGGTCGTCTGGCCGACGGTGGAGGCGCTGTTGGTCGTGCCGATCAGCGCGCACGCGCTGTTCGCCCGCCCGCTGGTGGTCGCGCCGTCGTCGGTCATCGCGATGGACGTGCTCGACAGCGGCACGACGGGGATCGTCGCGTGCGACGGCCGCCGCACGCGCGCGCTGCCGCACGGCGCCCGGGTGGAGGTCCGGCGGGGCACCGACCCGGTCCTGCTGGCGCGCATGCAGGGCGCGCCCTTCACCGACACGCTGGTGCGCAAGTTCGCGCTGCCCGTCGAGGGCTGGCGCGGCGTGGCCGAGAACGTCGGTCGCCCGACCTAGTCTGCACCTCGTGCTGGAGGAGATGCGGATCCGCGGTCTCGGCGTCATCGACGACGCGGTGCTCCAGCTCGGCCCCGGGCTGACGGTCGTCACCGGCGAGACCGGCGCGGGCAAGACGATGGTCGTCCAGGGGCTCAACTTGCTCTTCGGCGGCCGCGCGGACGCCGGCCGGGTGCGCCCGGGCGCCGACCGGGCCCTGGTCGAAGGGCGTCTCGTCCTCGACGGCGGATCGGCGGCGCTCCTGCGCGCGTCGGACGCCGGCGCCGAGCTCGACGACGACGCGCTGCTGGTGAGCCGCAGCGTCGCCGCTGACGGCCGCTCGCGAGCCCACCTCGGCGGGCGCAGCGTGCCGGTCGGCGTGCTCGGCGAGCTGGGCGGGTCGGTGATGGCGCTGCACGGCCAGAGCGACCAGCAGCGCCTGCTCAAGCCGGCCCAGCAGCGGGCGGCGCTGGACCGCTACGCCGGCGACGCCGTGGTCGGACTGCGCGAGCGCTTCGCCGCGCAGTGGGTCCGGTGGCGGGACGTCCGGGCCACGCTGGCGCAGCTCACCGACGAGGCGGCCGAGCGGGCGCGGGAGGCGGACCTGCTCCGGCTGGGGCTCGCAGAGGTCGAGGCCGCCGAGCCGCAGCCGGGCGAGGACGTCGCGCTGGTCGCGGAGATCGAACGGCTCGCCAACGCCGACGACCTCCGGCTGGCGGCGGCCACGGCGAGCGCCGCCCTGACGGGCGACGAGTCCGATCCCGGCGCGGGAGACGCGCTGCAGCTGGTCACCGCGGCCCGGCGGGCCCTCGAGGCCGCGTCCGGTCACGACGCGACGCTGGCGGCGCTGGCCGCCCGGGTCATCGAGCTGGGTCACCTGGTGAGCGACGTCGGGCTGGAGCTCTCGTCCTACCTCGCCTCCGTCGACGCCGACCCGGCACGCCTGTCGACCGCCCAGGAGCGGCTCGGCGTGCTCACCGGGCTGGTCCGCCGGCACGCGGTCGACGACGTGGACGCCGTGCTGGCCTGGGCCTCCCGCGCGTCGGACCGACTGCTCGAGCTCGACGGGGCGGACGATCGGATCGCCGCGCTGCAGGAGCAGGACCGTGCCCTCGAGGTGTCGTTGGGCGCGCTCGCGGCGCAGCTGAGCGCGGCCCGGACCGCCGCGGCCGAGCGCTTCGGCGAGGCGGTGACCGCCGAGCTGGTCGAGCTCGCGATGCCGCACGCCCGGGCGTCGGCGCGCGTGTCCCAGGCAGAGGACCCCGACGGCCTGCCGGTCGGGGAGCGCCGCCTCGCGGCCGGACCGGACGGCGTCGACGAGGTCGAGCTGCTGCTCGAGCCGCATCCCGGCGCCCCGCCCCGCCCGCTGCAGAAGGGCGCGTCCGGAGGTGAGCTCTCCCGCGTGATGCTCGCCGTCGAGGTCGTCTTCGCCGGGTCCGACCCCGTGCCCCTCATGGTCTTCGACGAGGTCGACGCCGGCGTCGGCGGTCGCGCCGCGGTCGAGGTCGGGCGCCGGCTGGCTCGGCTGGCCCGCGACCACCAGGTCGTCGTCGTCACCCACCTCCCGCAGGTCGCGGCCTTCGCCGACCGGCACCTGTCGGTGGTCAAGGCGAGCGACGGGTCGGTCACCCGGAGCGGGGTCGTGACCCTCGACGACGCCGCGCGCGTCGTGGAGCTGTCCCGGATGCTCGCCGGCTCCGACACCGGGCTGTCCCGCGGGCATGCCGAGGAGCTCCTGGCCGCGGCCGCGGAGGACCGGGCCACGCGATGAGCGACGTCGTCGCGCTCACCGACGAGCACTGGGAGAGCGCCTGGCGGCTGAGCCGGCTGGCCTTCGGCGGTGACCCCGCTGCGCCGCCCGAGCGCCCGGCGGGACCGCCCCGCTCCGACGGCTGGGGCGTGCTCGACGAGCGCGGCCGGCTGCTCGGCAAGGCGCTGCTCCACGACTACGAGCAGTGGTGGGGCGGACGCGCCGTCCCGATGGGCGGCGTAGCGGGGGTCGCGGTGCACCCCGACGCGCGTGGAACGGGTACGGCCAGCCGTCTGCTCCGGGCGCTGCTGCCCGAGATGGCCGCCCGCGGTCAGGGGATCAGCGTGCT
>SCTD01000188.1 GCA_004299215.1 Frankiales bacterium
CGACTGCGTGCCGTCCAAGACCTTCATCGCCACGAGCGAGGCCATGACGGCCTTCTCGCACGCGGAGCGCGTCGGCATCCGCACCGACGGCGCGGTGCTCACGGCCATCGACGAGGTCAACGCGCGGGTGAAGGCGCTGGCCCTCGCCCAGTCGGCCGATATCGCCGCGGGCCTGGAGAAGGAGGGCGTCCAGCTGCTGGCCGGCTCGGCCTGCCTGAAGGGTCCCCACCTGGTCGAGGTGACGGGCGCCGACGGGCACGTCTCGGACCTCGCTGCGGACGTGGTGCTGCTGGCGATGGGTGCGCACCCGCGGGTCATCCCGGGCGCGGAGCCGGACGGCGAGCGGATCCTGGACTGGCGCCAGCTCTACGACCTGCCATCGCTCCCCGAGCACCTCGTCGTGATCGGATCCGGTGTCACGGGTGCGGAGTTCGCCAACGCCTACCTCGCCGTCGGCTCGCAGGTCACCCTGGTCTCCAGCCGCGACCGGGTGCTGCCGGGCGAGGACGCCGACGCCGCCGAGCTACTCGAGAAGGTCTTCGCCCGCAGGGGCATGGCCGTGCGCCGCGGCCGCGCCGCGTCGGTGGAGCGCACCGGCGACGGGGTGGTCGTGCACCTCACCGACGGCAGCACCGTCCAGGGGTCGCACGCGCTGATGACCGTCGGCTCGGTGCCGAACACGGCGGGCATGGGTCTCGTGGAGGCCGGCGTCGTCCTCACCGAGGGCGGCTCCGTGCAGGTGGACCGGGTGTCACGCACGACCGTGCCCGGCGTCTACGCGGCCGGTGACTGCACGGGCGTGCTGATGCTCGCGTCGGTCGCGGCGATGCAGGGCCGGATCGCGATGTGGCACGCACTCGGCGAGGCCGTCGCGCCGCTGCGGCTCGGCACCGTGTCGGCCAACGTCTTCACCGATCCGCAGGTCGCCTCCGTCGGCGTCACGCAGACCCAGGTGGAGTCGGGTGCGATCGCCGCGCAGAGCGTGGTGCTGCCGCTGGGTCGGAACGCCCGCGCGAAGATGCAGGGCATCCACGACGGCTTCGTCAAGATCTTCTGCCGCCCCGGCACCGGGACCGTGCTCGGTGGCGTCGTCGTCGCACCCAACGCGAGCGAGCTCGTCATGACGATCTCGCTCGCCGTCCAGCACGCCCTCACCGCCGACCAGGTCGCGCACACCTTCGCCATCTACCCGTCGCTGTCCGGCTCGGTCACGGAGGCGGCGCGGCAGCTGATGCTCGTCGACGACATGTAGTGCGGGCGCTGGTCTTCTCGTCCTTCGGCGGTCCGCTGACGGTCGAGAGCGTCCCGGACCCGGCGTGCCCGCCGGCGGGCGTCGTCCTCCGCGTGGGTGCGACCGGCGTGTGCCGGAGCGACTGGCACGGCTGGCAGGGCCACGACCCGGACGTACGGCTGCCGCACGTCCCGGGGCACGAGCTCGCCGGGACGGTGGAGGCGGTCGGGCCGCTCGTGCGGCGCTGGTCGGTCGGGGACCGCGTGACGGTGCCCTTCGTGTGCGCCTGCGGGTCGTGCGCCGTCTGCCGCTCCGGGAACGGGCAGGTGTGCCCGCACCAGACGCAGCCCGGTTTCACCCACTGGGGGTCGTTCGCGACCTATGTCGCTCTCGACGCCGCGGATGTGAATCTCGTGGGACTGCCTTCTGACATGGCCTTCTCGACTGCTGCGTCGCTGGGCTGCCGCTTCGCGACGGCCTACCGGGCAGTCGTCCAGGTCGGCGCGGTGCGACCCGGGGAGTGGGTCGTCGTGCACGGCTGCGGAGGCGTCGGGCTGTCCGTGGTGCAGGTCGCCGCGGCGCACGGGGCGCGGGTCGTCGCGGTGGACGTGTCGGTGGAGGCGCTGTCGTTGGCGTCGTCCTTCGGGGCTGACGTGGTGGTCGACGCTTCGGCGGAGGACGTCGTGCCGGCCGCACTGTCGGCGACCGGCGGCGGTGCCGCGCTGTCCCTCGACTGCCTCGGCTCGGCGGCGACGTGCAAGGACTCCGTGCTCTCGCTCGCGCCGCGCGGTCGGCACGTCCAGGTGGGCCTGCTCCCCGGTGGCCCGACGCCGCTGCCGATGGACCGCGTCATCGGGCGCGAGCTGTCGTTGCTGGGCAGTCACGGCATGGCGGCCTCGTCGTACCCGGAGATGCTCTCGATGGTGACCTCCGGGCAGCTGCGACCGGACCTGCTGGTCACGCGGGAGATCGGCCTCGGCGACGCGGCCGGCGCGCTCCGCGATGTCGGCCGGGTGCCGGGAGTGACGGTGGTGACGAGCTTCTAGCAGTGGTGGCCGTCGCGGCCGAGCCATCGGTCCGTTGTCCACAGAAGCCTTGTTCCACAGTATCTTTCGGGATCCTGGTTCTGTCGGAGGTGGCGTCTAGGTTGCTGGTCATGGCAGCCGGTCGTTCGCCCCGTG
>SCTD01000019.1 GCA_004299215.1 Frankiales bacterium
CGCCGCTCGCCGTCGAGGTCGCGCAGGAGCTGGAGAGGCGCATCCCCGGGCTCGAGGTGCGCGAGGGCTACGGCTGCACCGAGACCACCGCGCTCATCGCCGCCCAGCCACCCGAGGAGCGCCGGCTCGGCTCGGTCGGCAAGCCGGTCGGCGGCATCGAGATCCGGGTCACCGGCCCGGACGGCGAGGAGCTGAAGACCGGTGAGGACGGCGAGATCTGCGTGCGGGGCCCGCTCGTCATGAGCGGTTACTGGAACTCCCCGGACGCCACGGCGCAGGCGATCCGCGACGGCTGGTTCCACACCGGGGACGTCGGCCACCTCGACGAGGACGGCTACCTCTACGTCGTCGACCGGATCAAGGACCTGATCATCCGCAACGGCTTCAACGTCTACCCGCGTGACGTCGAGGACGTGCTCCTCGCCCACCCCGACGTCACGGCCGCCGCGGTCGTCGGCCGCCCCGACCCGAAGGTGGGCGAGGAGGTCGTCGCGTTCGTGTCCGTCGCGCCCGGCTCGACGGTGACGCCCGAGGCGCTCGTCGAGTTCACCAAGGAGCACATCTCCAAGGCGAAGTACCCGCGCGAGGTGCGGATCGTCGACGCCATCCCGCTCACCAGCGTGCTGAAGACCGACCGGAAGGCGCTGCGCGCCCAGCTCCGCGGCTGACGTCAGTCGGGCCGGCCCTGCCGCTTGTCGCGGTACATCGCGGCATCGGCGGCCGACAGGAGCGCGTCGGCGTCGACGCCCTCCTCGACCGACCAGGCGATGCCGATGCTGGCCGACACCATGACCGAGGTCCCGTCGGGCAGCAGCACCGGCTCGGCGCAGGCCCGCCGGATGGTGGCGGCGACCCGGACGACCCCGACGTGGGTCACCTCGTCCTCGCAGAGGACGACGAACTCGTCGCCGCCGTAGCGCGCCACGGTGTCCGACGCGCGCGCACAGGCGGCCAGCCGCGGCCCCATGGCGCGCAGCACCGCGTCACCCGCGCCGTGGCCCCACCGGTCGTTGACCCGCTTGAACCCGTCGAGGTCGACGAGCAGCACGGCGAGCGGGTGGCCGTGCCGCCGCGCCCTGCTCAGCGCGTGCTCGAGCCGGTCGGTGAACAACGACCGGGTCGGCAGCCCGGTGAGCGGGTCGTGCAGCGCGCGGACCAGTGCCGAGCGCTCGCGCTTCTCGCGCTCCAGCGCACCGGCCAGGACGTTGGCCACGCCCTGCAGGAACTGCACGTCCGACGGCCCGAACGACCGCAGCTCGGTCGTCCCGGCCATCAGCACCCCGAGCGGCCCGGTGCTGCCCTCGAGCGGGACGTCCACCTCGGCGCGCACCCCCTGCGACGCCTGCTCCGGCGAGACGGCGAAGCGCTGGTCGGCGTCGAGGTCGTCGGACACGGTGGCGTGCCGGGTGGCGAGCGTGACGGCCGCCTGGGTGACGGCACCCGCCGTCCACGTCCGGCCGGGCGGGAGCGGGTCGGGTCCGACCTGCAGGTGCACGCGGAGCACGCCTCGGTCCTCGAGCAGCAGGGTGACCCAGGTCGTCCCCAGCACCGCTGCGACGCCGGCCAAGCCGTCGCGCACGACGCTGTCGACGTCGGAGGAGCGCAGCGCCCGCAGGCCGAGGTCGGCCACGACGTTCTGCGCCGCGAGCGCGCGTACGAGGAGCGTCTCGGCGCGCGCCCGGTCCTCGACGTCGCGGGTGATGTAGAGCAGCCCCCGCACGTGCGGGTCGTCGACGAGGTTCACCCCGTGGGTCTCCACGTGCCGCCAGCCGTCCCGCGTGCGCACCCGCAGCACGGTGGTGGTGGTGCGACCCGGGCCGCCCAGCAGGTGCTGCCGCCGCTCGAGCGTCAGCTCCCGGTCCTCGGGGTGCACCCAGCTCACCGACTCGCTGCCCTCGGCCTCGCGGGACTCCGCGGCCTCCGCCGCCTCCTGGCCGGCCCGGTTGACGAACCGCACGATCCCGTCCGGGCTGACCACGGTGATGATGTCCGTGACGTGCTGCACGATGGTCTCGTGCAGCGCCTGCTGCTCCCCGGCCTGCAACCCTGCTCCTCGACATCCGCCGGCGAGCCAGCCGGTCCTGAGGATCTTGCCCCACGTCGCGCCGCCGTGCGGGCACTACCGTCCGGACGATGACTCCCGCCGTCCCCGCCGAGGTGCGTGCTCTCGCAGAGGCGCGGGCCGAGGCCCGCACCGCCCGCGACTTCGCCGAGAGCGACCGGTTGCGCGACCGGATCGCCGAGTCGGGCTGGGTGGTGCGCGACGGCCCGGACGGCTACGTCCTGACGGCCCGCCCGCCCTACGACGTCCTCGCGTCGATCGACGCGCTACCCGACCGCAGCGGCGAGCCGGACACCCACCGCTGCACCGTCGCGCTGCTCGTCGAGGGCTGGCCCGAGGACCTGCGCACGTGCGTCACGGCGCTGCTCGCGCACGCTCCCGACGACGTCCGGCTGCTGCTGCTGGAGAACGGGCCGACCGATGCCGGGCAGGCGGTGCACGAGCTCGCGGCCGGCTCCGACCGGGTCGACGAGCTGCACGTGGAGCGCCCTGCCGGGTGGGGTCCGGCCCGGCAGGCTCTCGTGCGCGCCGACACGGCCGCCGTCCACGTGCAGCTGGACCTGTCCACCGTGCTCGAGGGGGACGCGCTCACCCCGCTGCTCGCGGCGCTCGAGGACCCGACGGTCGCCGCCGCGGGCTGGCGCGGCGTGCGGGTGACCGACGGCTGGCGCGAGTTCGAGGACGCTCCGGCCGGCGAGGTCGAGGCGCTGCTCGGCTACCTGCTGGCCGTCCGCCGCTCGGTCGCGCTCGAGGTGCCGCTGCCGGCGAAGGCCCGGTTCTACCGCAACGCGGACATGGAGTGGTCGTTCCTGCTGCGGGACGCCGGGCACCGGCTGGTCGCCGTCGACGTGCCGGTCCGCCAGGACCGGCACCGCGGCTACCACGACAGCGACCCGGCCTTCCGTGACAGGGAGTCCCGCAAGACCTACGACCGGTTCCTGCAGCGCTTCCGCGGGCGTGAGGACCTGCGACTACCCGGCTCCTAGCCCGAAAGAGCCATGGCGCGTCGCAACGGCGGTCTCGCATGCTTGCGTCCGGAGGTGGTCCCGTGGTGCCCGGTCTGCACAGCCTCCTGCACCGCCGCGCAGCCAGGACCTCCGACAGCGGCGTCCGCGAGGCGGTCGTCCTCTCCGGCGGCGGCAGCCTGGGCGCGGCTCAGGTCGGCGCGCTGCGGGCGCTCCTCGAGTCGGGGGTGCGGCCGGACCTGGTCGTCGGCTGCTCCGTCGGCGCCCTCAACGCGGCGTTCCTCGCCATCGACCCGACGTCGCAGCGGGTCGACGAGCTCGAGCGGGTGTGGCGGCAGCTGAC
>SCTD01000189.1 GCA_004299215.1 Frankiales bacterium
CGCCGAGGTCACGGGCGGCTCCCTCGAGACCGACGCTCTGCTCACGCCCGGGCGGGTGGTGGGCGGCGCGGCCGTGCTCGCCGCGGTCAACATCGTGTTCCTCACCCTGCTGGCCACGCTGGGCGCGCTGCTGTTCAACGTGTGCGCGTCCTTCACCGGCGGTCTGGAGCTCACGTTCGGCGAGCGGGACTGACGGTTGGTGTAGTCTCGCCGACCGTGCCGCAGGCACGTCCGGGCCTGTAGCTCAGGCGGTTAGAGCGCATCCCTGATAAGGATGAGGCCGGAGGTTCAAGTCCTCCCAGGCCCACCCCGGACACCCCCTTCTCCTCGAGGAGAGCACCATGCGCCGTCCCGCTCTGCTGGCCGCTCTGCTCGGCATCGCGGCGGTCGTGCTGCGCCGGCGCAGCCGGGCCGGCCAGGCCGAGAAGGACCTCTGGACCGAGGCGACGGCCGCGCCCGACCTGCGCTGACCGCCTCCCCTCCGGGGCCATAGCTCAACTGGCAGAGCACCGCCTTTGCAAGGCGGGGGTTCGGGGTTCGAGTCCCCGTGGCTCCACTTCCCGCGAGAACTTCTGCGATTCGGCCGATACGCGACCTTCGCAGGGCTAACGTCCCAGCACCTTCATGCCGAGTCATGACGGAGACCGACCGGCCAGGGGACGCCCTGTGCCGCTGCCGAGCAGCGCCCGGCACTCCTCCGGGCACAGGAGTCCTGCATGGTTCCCCGCGACGTACGGCTGGTGCCGTTGTCGCTGCGTGCTGCCCTCCTGCTGCTGGTCCCCCTCGCCCTGCTGGGCACCTTCCTGCTGGGACTGCTGGCGCAGTCCGCGACGGCAGATCACGGGTCCGTCCCCGGACCCTCTCTCGTCGGGCCGGCCTCGCCGGGCGACAGCACCGCACCGCAGTGGACCTTCACCCGGCCAGCGGACAGCACGGTGACGGAGCCGGCAGTCGTCACCGGCAGTGACACGCGCACCGTCACCATCACGCACGAGTACGACACCGAGTGCGTGTACGCCACCTCCCCCGCGGGGGAGGCGGCGTTCGCGAGCAACCCCGGCGGCTGCGGGGTGCTCCTCATGGCCCCGACGTACGGCTACACCGGTGTGGTCGGCGCCGAGGGCAGCTACGTCCTCTCGGTCCGCACCGTCGAGACGACCACGACGAGCACGGTGATCGTCGACGAGCTCGGCGGCACGACCACGGAGTCCACCGGCCCCACCACGCGCTACAGCGCGATCGAGAGCGCGACCTACGTGCTCGACACCACTGCTCCGGTGGTCACGGTGACCGGCCCGACCACCGCTGCGTACACCGGCTGGAACGCCTCGGTCACGGATGCCTCCGCCGTCACGAGGGACTGCACCCTCGACGGCCCGGGTGGGCCGGGGCCGAGTTTCACGTGCAACACCAACCCGATCCAGCCGCTCTTGACCACGGACGGTAACTACACGCTCACGGTCCTGGCCACCGACGCCGCCGGCCACACCGCCTCTACCACGAGCGAGCCGTTCCTGTACGACGGCACGCCGCCCGGGGTCACGTTCATCACGGAGCCGACCGGCCCCAGCCGGTCCACGACGGTCACCTGGGAGTGGACGTCTGACGAGGCCGGCACGACGAGCTGCACGCTGTCCGGCCCCGGGCTGCCGTCCGCGCAGACGTGCGGTGACGGCTCCTACACGGCGACCCTCAGCGAGAGCGGCACCTACGCGCTCACCGTCGTGCTCAGCGACGCCGCCGGCAACGAGGGGACGGCGACGTCCGTCGGCTACGAGCTCGACCTCGTCGGGCCCCAGCTCACCGTGACACCGGCGGGGGACACGACCGGCACTGCCGACACGGTGACCTGGGCGATCGACGTCGACGCCGGGGCGACCCTCAGCTGCACGCTGAGCACCGGGGGGACGCCGGCCTGCACCGACGGCGGGACCGTGGACGCGACGCTCACGGCCGACGGCTCGGTGAGCCTGACGGTGATCGCCACGGACGGCCTCGGCAACGAGTCGTCGACGACCGTCACCTACACCCGCGACACGGCCGTGGACCTCGTGGTGGCCGGTCCCAGCGGCCCGTCGTCGAACCGGACCCCGAGCTGGACCTTCACGGCGGAGCCGCTGGTCTCCGTGTCGTGCGCGCTGGAGGCCGACGGCAACCCGGTCAGCACCCCCGCCGGCAGCACCTGCACCGCGACCGGCTTCACGGCCGGCGAGCTGCCGACCAGCGCCGGCACGTCGTACGTCCTCGTCGTCACGGTGCAGGACGTCGCCGGCAACACCGACGTCGTCCGGTCGGACCCCTACCTGCTGGACACGACGGCGGCGACGCTGACGCTGACCCCGGCGGTCGGCCAGGACCCGGTCGACAACAGCACGACGCCCTCCTGGACCTTCACCGGCGACACGTGGTCCAGCCCCACCTGCCTGCTGACCGTCACGGGAGACGGCACGGCCCTCGGCGGCACCTGCACCCCGACCGGATTCACGGCGCCTGTCCTGACCGGACCGTCGGGCACCGAGTACACGCTGACGGTCACCGTGGTCGACTCCGCCGGCAACAGCGCGAGCGCGTCCGCGACGTATCTGCTGGACACGTCGGCGCCGGCGGTCGCGGTGTCGTCGCCGGTGCATCCGCGTAACGACACGACGCCGACGTTCGCGTTCACCTTCGAGCAGGGTGTCGCGTCGGTGACATGCGCGCTCACGAGCGGCGCGTCGACGTTCACCGGGACGTGCTCGCCGAACCTCGGCGCGGGGACGGGGACGTTCACCGCGGACGTCCTTGCTCCGACGGCGGGCACGACGTACACGCTGACCGTGACGGTGACCGATGCGGCCGGCAATGCGAGCAGCGCGTCCGCGACGTATCTGCTGGACACGACGGCGCCGGCCGTGGCGGTGTCGACGCCGGTGCATCCGCGCAACGACACGACGCCGACGTTCGCGTTCACCTTCGAGCAGGGTGTCGCGTCGGTGACGTGCGTGCTCACCAGCGGCGCGACGACGTACGCCGGGACGTGCTCTCCGGACCTGGGTGCGGGGACCGGGACGTTCACCGCGGACCAGCTCGGGCTGACTGCCGGCACGACGTACACGCTGACGGTCACCGTGGTCGACTCCGCCGGCAACACGAGCAGCGCGTCCGCGACGTACCTGCTGGACACGACCGCACCGGGGGTGTCGGTGTCGTCGCCGACGCATGCGCGCAACGACACGACGCCGACGTTCGCGTTCACCTTCGAGCAGGGTGTCGCGTCGGTGACGTGCGTGCTCACCAGCGGCGCGACGACGTACGCCGGGACGTGCTC
>SCTD01000190.1 GCA_004299215.1 Frankiales bacterium
ACCGAGGGCGTAGCGCACGGCCTCGGCTGCCTCGTCGTGCGAGACCCGCGGCGGTCCCTGGATGACGGCGCCGTCGACGGGGTTGCGGTGCTCGCCCGGCGCGCCGACCCGCTGCCACTCACCGCCGACCAGGTTGAGGATGCGGTCCGCGTCGAACGCCTCAGGGGCGGCCGACCGCGCACGGGCGTAGACCTCGTCCCAGGTGGTGCCCGGCTTGATCTGCAGCGTCACGGTCGTTCCTCATCTCCTGCGGTTGACGGCAGCATGGTCTGCCTGCGCTGCCCCTGACCAGTTGCCGTCCCAGAACCTGGGATGGGCGTCTCAGAAGAGCACGCTGGTGAAGGTACCGACCTCGCGGAACCCCACTCGCAGGTAGGCCCTCAGCGCGGCCTCGTTGAAGTCGTTGACGTAGAGGCTGACCATCGGCGCCACCTCACGGCGGGCCAGCTCGACCACCGCTGCGGTGCCGGCTTCCGAGAGCCCCTGGCCGCGCAGCGTCGGGTGCACCCACACGCCCTGCACCTGGCAGACCCGCGAGGTCGCAGCGCCCACCTCGGCCTTGAAGAGGACCTTGCCGTCCTCGATCCGGGCGTAGGCGCGGCCCTGCGCGATCAGCTCCTGGACCCGCGCCCGGTAGAGCGCGCCACCGTCGCCGGCGTTGGGCGAGACGCCGATCTCCTCGGTGAACATCGCGACGCAGGCCGGAAGCAGGACCGCCAGCTCGTCCGGACGCACCCGGCGCACCCCCGGGTCGGGTGCGACCTCCGGCGGCGCGTCCAGGCACATCAGCGGCTGGGCCGTGCGGACCGCCCGGGCGCGGCCCCACTGCGGCTCGAGCAGCCGCCACAGCGGCAGCACGCTGGCCGCCGCCCCCACGATCGACGAGCAGCGCCGGCCCTGCCGGCGGGCCCGGTCGGCGAAGGCCCGGCAGGCCTCCGGCCCGGCGAGCAGCGGTACGAGGTTCGCGCCCGAGTAGCAGAGCGCCTCCAGCCGGCCGCGCTCGCCGTACCCCCACACCTGCGCACCCAGCCGGGACTCGGCCAGACCCGCCGACTCGATCCGGGAGGCGACGAAGACGTGCGCCACCGGGTCCCGGTCGAGCAGCGCCAGCACCTCGTCGACGTCGCGCCCGTCCAGGACACGGCTGCCCGAGGTGGTCCTCAGCACGCCGACCCTCGCACGCCCGGAGCCTAAGCCGTTGCGTCCTGCCGGCCGAGCCTGGGAGTGCTCCTCTGAGCAGGACGCAACGGCACCAGGGGTCAGCTGGTGGCGACCGCCGGTACGCCGGACGGCCCGTCGTACTCCTCGGCGAGCCGCATCGCCTCCTCGATCAGCGTCTCCACGATCTGCGACTCGGGGACGGTCTTGATGACCTGCCCCTTGACGAAGATCTGCCCCTTGCCGTTGCCGGAGGCCACGCCGAGGTCGGCCTCGCGGGCCTCCCCCGGGCCGTTGACGACGCAGCCCATGACGGCGACGCGGAGCGGGACGGTCAGCCCCTCGAGGCCGGCCGTGACCTGCTCGGCGAGGGTGTAGACGTCGACCTGGGCCCGGCCGCAGGACGGGCAGCTGACGATCTCCAGGCCGCGCTGCCGCAGGTTGAGCGACTCGAGGATCGCCAGCCCGACCTTGACCTCCTCCACCGGCGGCGCGCTCAGCGAGACGCGGATCGTGTCGCCGATGCCCTCGGCGAGCAGCGCCCCGAAGGCGACCGCGCTCTTGATCGTGCCCTGGAAGGCCGGCCCTGCCTCGGTGACGCCGAGGTGCAGCGGGTAGTCGCACTGCTCGGAGAGCAGCCGGTAGGCCTGCACCATCACGACCGGGTCGTTGTGCTTGACCGAGATCTTGATGTCCCGGAAGTCGTGCTCCTCGAACAGCGAGCACTCCCACAGCGCCGACTCGACCAGCGCCTCCGGGGTGGCCTTGCCGTGCTTCGCCAGGATCCGCTTGTCGAGGCTGCCCGCGTTGACGCCGATCCGGATCGGGGTGCCGGACGCCTTGGCCGCGGCCGCCACCTCACCCACCTTGCCGTCGAACTCCCGGATGTTGCCGGGATTGACGCGTACGGCCGCGCAGCCGGCGTCGATCGCCGCGAAGATGTACTTGCTCTGGAAGTGGATGTCGGCGATCACCGGGATCTGCGACTGCTTGACGACCCGCGGCAGCGCCTCGGCGTCGACCGGGTCCGGCACCGCGACGCGCACGATCTGGCAGCCGGTGGCGGTGAGCTCGGCGATCTGCTGCAGCGTCGCATTGACGTCGGCGGTGACGGTCGTCGTCATCGACTGGACGCTGATGGGGGCGCCGCCGCCGACGAGCACCCCGCCGACGTCGAGCTGGCGGGTCTTCCGTCGCTCGGCCAGGCGTGCGGGCGGCAGCTCGGGCATGCCGAGCGAGATCGCGGTCACGGGTTCAGGGTGATCGGGTTGACGATGTCCGCGCCGAGCAGCCACAGCGTGAAGCCGGCGAAGAACACGACGACGGCGTACGTCACGGGCAGCAGCTTGGTGAGGTCGACCCGCACCAGCTCCCCGGTGTAGCCGCGCAGCCGCTTGAGCTTGTCCCGCGCCTGCTCGTAGAGCAGCACCGCGATGTGACCGCCGTCGAGCGGGAGCAGCGGCAGCAGGTTGAACACGCCGACGAAGAAGTTCAGCCCGGCGATCAGCCCGAGGAAGCCGAGCACCTTGTAGGCGAGCGTCTCGTCGCTGGCCAGCACCTCACCGCTGATCCGGCCGGCGCCGTAGATGCCGATGAAGCCCTCGGGGTCGCGCTCGGGCCCGTAGACCTCGGTGATGGTGCCGAGCTTCTCGCTGAAGGTCGTCCAGATGCCGGTGACGATCTGGCCCATGGTGTCGACGCTGTGACCGACCGCCTCGATCGGGCCGAGCCGCTCGGTGCCGGAGCGGAACTCGATGCCGACGCCGATGGCACCGACGGTCTCGAGCCGCTCGCGGTCCTCCTCGCGGTCGGACAGCACCGGCCGCTCGACGGCCACCGGCGTCACCGTCACGTCGCGCCGCTCGCCGTCGCGGTCCACGGTGAGCGACAGCGGCTCGGCCGGGGAGGCGCGCACGGCGCGCAGGAACGCCAGCGAGTCCTCGACCGGCTGGCCGTCGACGGCCAGCACGACGTCACCGGCCTGCAGCCCCGCCGCCTGCGCCGGAGCCGGCACGGCGCCCGGGTCGTCGCACCCGTCCTCGACGCCGGCCGGGACGCACTCGGAGACCGAGCCGATGCCCGGGTTGAGCTCGACGGCCTTGCCGATGAACAGCGCACTGGCGACCACCAGCAGGACCGCGAGGATGAAGTGGACCGTGGAACCGGCTGCCAGCACGACGACGCGCTGCCTGGCCGGCTGCTTCCAGAAGGCCCGGTCCTCGTCACCGGGGTCGACCTCCTCGAGCTGGGTCATCCCGACGATCTTGACGAAGCCCCCGGCGGGGATGGCCTTGAAGCCCCACTCGGTCTCGCCGCGCCGGCGCGACCAGATCGTCGGCCCGAAGCCGACGAAGAAGTGCGTGGCCTTCATGCCGAACCTGCGCGCGGTCCAGAAGTGACCGCCCTCGTGCAGCGACACCGAGACGAGCAGCGCGACCACGAAGCCGAGGAAGCCGAGGATGAAGATCCCGTCGCCCCGCAGCGTGGAGACGACCACCAGGGCGACCACGAACAGCGGGATGCCGATGAGCAGCGCCTTGTTCGGCGGCGGCGCGGGCTGCGCGCTGCTCGCCGGCGCGCGGCTCGCCACCAGGTTCGTCATGCGGCCTGCCCTGTCATGCGCCCTGCCCTCTCGCGACCAGCTCCCGGGCACGCTGCCGCGCCCACTGCTCTGACTCCAACACCTCGGCGAGGGTTGCGCGTTCCCGTAGCGGATTCTCCTCCACCACCGCCGCCACCGTCTCGACGATGCCGAGGAAGGGGAGCCGGCCGTCGACGAACGCCTGCACGCAGACCTCGTTGGCGGCGTTCAGCACGGCCGGCGCGGTGCCCGCCCGCTCCCCCGCCGACTTGCACAGGTCCACGGCCGGGAACGCCGTCGCGTCCAGCGGCTCGAACTCCCACGTCGTGGCGGTGCTCCAGTCGAGGCCGTACGACGGGCGCGGCAGGCGGTCGGGCCACCCGAGGGCGAGCGCGATCGGGAGGCGCATGTCCGGCGGGCTCGCCTGCAGCAGGGTCGAGCCGTCGGCGAACTCCACCATCGAGTGGACGATCGACTGGGGGTGGACGACGACGTCGAGGGCGTCGTACGGCGTCCCGAAGAGCAGGTGCGCCTCGATCACCTCGAGGCCCTTGTTGACGAGCGTCGCGGAGTTGATCGTGATGACCGGCCCCATGTCCCAGGTGGGGTGCGCCATCGCCTGGTCGGGGGTGACGTCGACGAGCTCGTCGCGGCTGCGTCCGCGGAACGGGCCGCCGCTCGCGGTCAGCACCAGCCGGCGGACCTCGTCGGCCCGACCGCCGCGCAGGCACTGCGCGAGCGCGCTGTGCTCCGAGTCGACCGGCACGATCTGCTCGAGGTAGGGCATCAGCAGCGGGCCGCCGGCGACCAGCGACTCCTTGTTGGCCAGCGCGAGGGTGCGCCCGGCCTGGAGGGCCGCAAGGGTGGGCGCGAGGCCGACGGAGCCGGTCATCCCGTTGAGCACCACGTCGCACGGCCAGGCGGCGAGCTCGGTCGCGGCGTCCGGCCCGGCCAGGATCTTGGGGACCGAGAACTCGCCCGCGCTGAAGCCCCTCTCCTGCGCCGCGGCGTAGAACGCCAGCTGCAGGTCCTGCGCCGCGGTGGCCTGCGCGACCGCGACGACCTCGACCCCGAGCTCGAGGGCGTGACGGGCGAGCTCCTCGACGCGCCCGCCGCCGGCGCCCAGGCCGACCACCCGGAACCGGTCCGGGTAGGCGCGCACCACGTCGAGGGCCTGGGTGCCGATCGAGCCGGTGGCACCGAGCAGCACGACCTCGCGGGCAGTCACGGGTCCAGTCTCCCAGGTCACCGGGCGGGCCGCTTCCTCGACGCAGCGTGACCGTCAGGACGGGCTTATCGCCATGAAACGGGCGCGCACCGCCTGTTGTGACTACAGGGTGTAACAGGTCGTGCCGAGGCACCGGTCATGGCATCGACGCGGAAGACGCTCACCGGGCGCCGAGGCTGGACCGTCGTGGCCGGCCTCACGACGGCGCTGACCGTGCTGGTCGCCGGTCAGCTGCCCGCCGCCTCGGCGCAGGACCGGCCGCTCTCCCCCGTCGGCAGCGCCCTCGGCGCCCTGCACCCCTCGCTCGCCCCCTCCACCGGCCCGTCGATCGCGCCGGAGCTGCGCCCGGTCGTCGCCGCCCCCGCCTCGACGACTGCGCGGGAGCGCCTCGCCACGACGAGCGCGGCCGACCGGCTCGACGGGCCGTACCGCCCCACGGCCCTCCCGGAGCCCGAGCCCACGCCCGCCGTGCAGCGCGTCGTCCGCGCGTCGGTGGCCAAGCCGGCCGGCCCCGGCCTCTGCTCGGGACAGGGGTGGCAGCAGCGGCGCGGCCAGGCCGCGCTCGACTCGCTGCGTCCCGGCGCGGCCGCCCGCACCGGCTTCCGCATCGAGTTCACGGGCGCCCGCTCGGGCTACATGGGCCTGACCCACCTGAACGAGCGCCGCATCGAGATGTTCGTGCGCGCCTGCGGGACCCAGTCCGACGAGCTGCTCCGTCACGTGATGGCGCACGAGCTCGGCCACGCCTACGACACCGTCCGCAACAACGCCGCGATCCGGGCGTCCTGGATGGCGACGCGCGGCATCCCGGCCTCCACCCCCTGGTACGGCTGCAGCGGCTGCACCGACTTCGCCACCCCCGCCGGGGACTTCGCCGAGGTCTACGCCCAGTGGGCCCGCGGCGCGAGCACCAACCGCTCCCAGCTCGCCGGCGACGTGCCGCCGGCTCAGCTCAGCGCGCTCGCCGACCGCTTCTTCGGAGCCTGATCACGCGTCTTCGGGCGGCACGCCGGTGGAGTCCCGCCGTCCGCGGCGCTTGACGACGTACATCGCATGATCGGCCAGGCGCAGCACCTGGTCGGCGGAGCGGCCCTCGGCGAGCAGGCCGATGCCGATGCTGACACGCGGCTCGACGGTCCGGCCCTCGAGGACCAGCGGCTGCTCCGCCGCCTCCCGCAGGCGCGCGGCCAGCGCCTCGGCCGCGGCCCTGGTCTCGACGGACTCGGTCACCACGAGGAACTCGTCACCCGCCCAGCGCCCGCAGGTGTCCTCCGGGCGTACCGCACCCGACAGCCGGTCGGCCACCGCCTTGAGGACCTGGTCTCCCGCGGCGTGCCCGAGGCTGTCGTTGATCGCCTTGAACTCGTCCACGTCCATGAAGAGGACCGCCCCCTGCTGCCGACGCCGGGCGACCGCGTGCTGCAGCCGCTCGACGAGCACGGACCGGTTGGGCAGTCCGGTGAGGCGATCCGTGAGCGCGAGGTCCGTCATCCGGTCCAGCGTCAGGTGGCGCTCGTGCACGTCGCGGAAGATCGCCACGAGCCCGCGGATGCTGGGGTCGGCCAGCAGGTTCGTCCACCGCCCCTCCGCCCAGACGTAGTCTCCATCCGGCCGGCAGAAGCGCATCTCGACCGTCGTCGGGAGCTGGACACCCGCGGCGGCAGCCGCGATGGACTCGCGCAGCAGCCCCACGTCGTCGTCGTGGACGAGGTCGCTGAGGT
>SCTD01000020.1 GCA_004299215.1 Frankiales bacterium
TACCCGACGACGGACGCCCAGCTGGCGGTCGCGACGGCCTCGGCCGAGCGCTACCAGCAGGCGCTGACCGCGAGCGGCTTCGGCCGCATCACCACCGAGATCCGCCCGTTCGCCGAAGCCGGGCCGTTCTACTACGCCGAGGCCTACCACCAGCAGTACCTGCACAAGAACCCCGGCGGCTACTGCAACCACGGCTTCTGCCAGGTCGCCTACGACCGCCAGGGGTCGACCGGCGTCACGGCCTGACCCGGAGGGCCCTCACTCGCGGACGGTCAGCCGGGCGCGGACGGTGCTGTCGCGGCCGTCTGTCGAGCCCGTCACGCCGACGGACTGCAGCCGCTCGACGTCCCTCGCGATCTCGTCCTCCGGGTCGCCGAACATCTCCCACAGCCGGGCGATGTCGACGTAGACCACGTAGCCCGCGCCGGCCGCGTCGGGGGCGGCGTCGCGGAAGGCCGCGGTCTCGCCCAGCCCGCCGTCACCGGTCACGGCCGCAAGAGCCTCGGGGGTGCTCCCCGCGGCGACGCCGTCGTCCAGCCGGCGCAGCGTCGACTCGTCCAGGCCGGCGAGCGACGCGACGCGGGTGAGGACGTCGTACGAGGCGTCGGGGTCCTCGGAGCGGACCCGCAGGCCGACGTCCTCCGCACCGAGCAGCGCTCCGACGGTCTCCTCGCCGAGCAGCGGGCGCAGGTCGTCGGGCAGCGTCAGCCCCGCCTCCTGGGCGGTGGCGACGAGTCCCATCGGGTCGTCCTCGCCGTAGACCGCCTCGAACACCTGGACCAGTCCGGCCCCCAGGCCGGTGACGGACAGCGCCGCGACGGTGTCCGCGGGCAGGCCCTGCACCAGGTCGCCACCCTCACCGGCGCCGAGGAGCGAGCCCTCGGCGAGCGGTGACTGCACGTCCAGCGTCCTGCCCACGAGCTCCAGGTGGTCGGCGGCGGCCGACAGGCCGGCGACGGCCAGGCCGTCCACCGCGAAGTCCGCGGTCAGGCCGTACATCTGCTCGGTCTGCTCGCGCGCCTCCGCGGGCAGGGCCGCCCAGAACGCGCCCAGGTCCGCCCACGCGGTGACGATCTGGTCGCCCTCCAGGGCGTCGTCCCCGTCCTTCCACGCGTCCGCGTCGGCCAGCACGCGGTCCGTGCCCGCCGCCGCGTCGACCGTCGCCTGCGTGCTGCCGAGCAGCACGTAGTCGGCGTTCTCGGAGAACGCGTACGCCAGCTCCTCCTGGTCGGCGGCGAGCCGTTCGAGGGCCTGCTCTGCCGCGGCGCGGTCGTCGTACGCCACCGCCGCCAGCGGCTGCGGCTGGTCGTCGCCGGGCACCGCCGCGATCGCCACGCGGTCGCCGATCCACGGAGCGACGTCGCGCTCGTAGTCCAGCTCCTCGACGTCCTCGAACAGCGCCGACAGCAGCTGGTCCTTCACCTGGTCCTGGTCCCGAACCCTCTCGGCCAGCGACGGGAACCGCTGGGAGAGCCGGTAGACAGCGACCTTCTGCCCGGCCGCGGGGTCGAGGTCGACCTTCAGGACGGCGATGGCGTCCGCCGGCAGCACGTCCTCGGGCTGGGCGCCTCCTCCGCCGAGCAGGCTGGCTGCGGCGACCCCTGTGCCGGCGACCGCCAGCGCGCCGGCGCCGACGAGAGCCGCCACCAGCCCGCTGCGCCGGCCGCTGCGCGCGGCGGGCTCGGGGGAGCCGAGCACGTCGAGAGCGGGAGGAAGGGAGGCGGGCTGCTCAGGCGTGGTCACGTGACGGAGCCTGCCACCGCCGGGGCGCGCTGTCCCGGACCTTCTCCGGTCAGGTGCTGGAAGCGCCGGTCCACTCCACGAGCAGCAGCGTCGCGTCGTCGCGCAGCCGGCCGCCCTGGAACTGCAGGCAGGCCTGGACCAGGCGACGCAGCACCTCCGCCGCGAGCAGACCGGAGCCGGCCTCCCGGACCAGCAGGTCGTGCAGCCGGTCGATGCCGAACTCCTCGCCGTCCGGGGCGCGGGCCTCGATGACGCCGTCGGTGTAGAGCAGCACCCGGTCGCCGGGCTGGAGCGACAGCTCCTCGGGGGTGGCGGCCTCGCGGTCGACCAGGCCGAGGCCCAGCGGCAGGGCAGGCGTCTGGGCCGGGGCGAGCACGCCGCCGTCGCGGACGACCACCGGTGCCGGGTGGCCGGCGGACAGCCAGGACAGCCGGCCCGTACGGACGTCCAGCTGCCCGACGAGCGCGGTGACGAAGGTGTCGCCCATCAGCCCCGCGATGGCGGCGTCCATGCGCCCGATCATCTCCGGGAGCGGGACGCCGGAGCGCCGGGCGTGGCGATAGGCGCCGACCGCCAGGCTGGACAGCACGCTGGACGGCAGGCCGTGCCCCATGGCGTCGAAGACGGCCAGGTCGAGCGTGGTGCCGTTGAGCGCGTAGTCGAAGCAGTCACCGCCGACCTGGTACGCCGGTTCCAGCAGCCCGGACACCGACGTCCCGCCGCACGCGAACGCCAGCGGCGGCAGCAGGCTCCACTGCATCTCGGCCGCGAGCTCGAGCGGGGCGTGGCGGCGCTGCAGGTGGAAGCGGTCGGTGTAGGACGACGCCGCGAGCACGAGAAGCGCGGCCAGCAGGCCCAGCTCGGCGGCGAGCAGCCGCCGCTCCTCGTCGAGCTCGGGGAGCACGAGCGTCAGCACGCCGAGCCGCTCAGCGCGCTCGGTCACCGGGACCCAGACCTGCACCCGGTCTCCCGCGGGTGCATCCAGCACCTCCTGGGTGCTGAAGCAGCGGCCGGCCATCGTGCCGACGACGGCTGCCGTCGGCACCTCGACGCCGGCGACCTGCTCCGGGGTGGGGCGCAGGACCTGCTGCTCGTAGTCGACGAGCAGCAGGACGACGGAGTCCCCGCCGAGCGACGCCACCCCCTCCTCGAGGGTCCGCACGAGGTCCTCGGGAGCACGTGTCTGGGCGTCGCGCAGCAGGCGCGCGAACGCGCGCAGCGTCGTCATGGCTGGTTCCCCCTTGCAAGTGACCACCAGTCTGCTGCACGCCGCCACCGGCGGCAGCCGAAGGTGTGGATCGGCATGGCACCCTCGACGGATGCTCCGCAGCCGCGACGCCGTCCTCGCCGGCGGCGTGGCGCTCTGGGTGCTGGTCGTCCTCGGGCTGGACACCGGTGCGTCGTTGGGGGAGCAGCGGCTGCTCGGCGCGGGCACCTGGCTGCTGCTGGTGCTGGCGCTGCGCGGGGAGTCGCGCGCGAC
>SCTD01000021.1 GCA_004299215.1 Frankiales bacterium
CGCCTGCGGCAGCAGGCCGAGTCGCTGCGCGACCTTGCGCGTCGGGGTGCGCCGCAGGTCCTGGCCGTCGAGCAGCACGGCGCCGCCAGCCGGCGCCAGCAGCCGCGCCAGCCCGCGCAGGAGCGTGGACTTGCCGCTGCCGTTGGCGCCGACGATGACGGTGACCTGCCCGGTGGGGACGTGCAGGTCGACGTCGCGGACCACGACCCGGTCGCCGTACGCGAGGCGGAGCTGACGAGCCCGCAGCACCGGGCCGTCGACGCGCACGACGGGGCGGCGGTGGGTGTCGAGGGGCACCGCTGTCACGAGGTCCTCCCGGTGAGGCTGCGGCGGAGCATGACCAGCAGCAGCGGGGCACCGAGCAGCGCCGTGACCGCCCCGACGGGCAGGTCGGTGTCCAGCGGCAGCGTGCGGCCGACGAGGTCGGCGGCGACGACGAGCAGGGCCCCGGTCGCGGCGGACCCGACCAGCGGCGGGCCGGCGGACCGGGCCAGGCGGAGCGCGACCTGCGGCGCGAGCAGCGCGACGAACGACACCGGTCCGGCGCTGGCGGTCGCGACGGAGGCCAGTGCGACCGCCGCGGCGAGAAGGGCGGTACGGGCGAGCGTCACGCGGGTGCCGAGCACGCGGGCGAGGTCGTCGCCGAGCTGCAGCAGCGCCAGCTGCCGTCCCAGCAGAAGGGTGAGCGGGACGAGCAGCAGCAGCGCGAGCCCGACCGGCTGGACGTGCTCCCAGCCACGGCCGCTGAGACTGCCGGTCAGCCAGACGACGGCGCGTTGCGCGTCCGCGAGCTCGGCTCGCACCAGCAGGAACGAGGTGAGAGCCGACCCCAGCGCGGTGCAGGCGATGCCGACGAGCACCATCCGCGGACCCGACAGGCCTCCGCGCCAGGACAGCACGGCGACGAGCGTCGCGGTGAGCAGGCCACCGAGCAGGGCCGCGAGCGACAGCGGGACCCGCCATCCCAGCAGCAGGACGGCGACGGCCGCCGCGCTCGCACCGGCCGTGACGCCGAGGACGTCGGGCGTGGCCAGCGGGTTGCGCGCGACGGCGGACGTGACCGCTCCGGCGAGGCCGAGCGCGGCGCCGACGAGCAGGCCGGTGAGCACCCGCGGCAGCCGGAACTCGCACCGCCTGACCGTTGCCGCCGCCGCGGACCAGGTCGTCGTGCTCGAGCACGGGCAGATCAGCCAGCAGGGCACGCACGACGAGCTGCGACGGCAGCGAGGTGCCTACGCGCAGCTCTGGCAGGCCTGGTCCCGCAGCCGCGACTGACGCGCTCGGCTCGTCGCGACAGCGCTCCCTCGGGACGCGGGCGCGGGCACGGTGCCGACGCGTTCGGCGAGGAAAGCCGATCAGGGCCCTCACCCGGGAGGTGAAAGCCCTGATCAGACGGGTGGAGCTGAGGGGACTCGAACCCCTGACCCCCACACTGCCAGTGTGGTGCGCTACCAGCTGCGCCACAGCCCCGCGGTCGTGCGGTCATTCACCTTACAGGCTCGACGTCCGGGCTCGCGGTGACGCCACCGACGGGGGTGCTGCCCAGGTCGTGCGCGCCCGTCGCGGCCCCGACGAGCGGCCCGAGACCGGCGTTGTGCCGCTCCAGCCGCCAGCCGACGTCGCCCTCGACGAGCACGGTCCAGCAGGTGTTCCCGAGCGGCGAGAGCCGCGGCCAGGCCGCGGGCGGCAGGTCGAGCAGCACCCCCAGCGCAGCGCGCGCGGTGCCGCCGTGGGTGACGGCGACCAGCGTCCCGCCCGCGGGCACGCCGGTGAGGTGGTCGGCGAGGGACGCCGCCGCGCGCCGGCCGGCATCGGCGTACGTCTCGCCGTTCCCGCGCGGGACGTCCTCGCCGCGCCGCCAGGCCTCGTGCTCGGTCGGGAACAGCTGCCGCGCCTGCTCGCTGGTCAGTCCCTGCCAGGCACCGAGGTCCAGCTCGCGCAGGCGGGGGTCCAGGACCGGGGTCAACCCGGCCGCCGCGGCCAACGGCGCCGCGGTGTCGAGCGCCCGGGCCAGGTCGCTGGTCACGACGAGGGCGGGGGCGGCACCGGCCAGCACCGGCGCCACCGCAGCGGCCTGCGCCCGGCCGACGTCGTCGAGGGGCGTGTCGAGCTGGCCCTGGATCCGGCCCGAGGCGTTGTCCCCGGTCCGCCCGTGGCGCAGCAGGACCAGCCGCCGCGGCCCGCTCAGGAGGTCTTCCGGCCGGCTGCCCGCTCGATGTCCGCGTCGACGAACGGGATCACCGGGCAGTCCTTCCAGAGCCGCTCGAGGGCGTAGAAGACGCGCTCCTCCTCGTGCTGCACGTGGACGACGATGTCGACGAAGTCGAGCAGCACCCAGCGCGCCTCCTGCGTTCCCTCACGGCGCACCGGCTTGGCGCCGAGCTCGCGCAGCCGGTCCTCGATCTCGTCGACGACGGCCTTGACCTGCCGGTCGTTCGGGGCGGAGGCCAGCAGGAAGACGTCGGTGATGACCAGCTGCTCGCTGACGTCGAGCAGCAGGATGTCGCTGGCGAGCTTGTCGGCGGCCGCCTGCGCAGCTGCCAGACCCAGCTCGACGGCGCGCTCGGAGGCGGGCACGGGCTCTTCTCTCGTCGGACGGCGTGGGGCGTCCAGGGTACGTCGGGGCTACGCGCGGAAGTCGGCCCCGACCAGCACCACCACGTCGGCCACGGTCCCGAAGTCCTGCGTGACGATCTGCGCGTCCGGCACGCCGATGGCCCTGGCCACCCGCTCCCCCAGCGCCTGCGCCTCCGT
>SCTD01000191.1 GCA_004299215.1 Frankiales bacterium
GTGATGAGCGTGCGGCCAGGAACGACGATGTCCGGCTTCGCCAGGCCCTGCGCCGTCGGTCCGCGCGACGACCAGTCCGGGACGTAGTCGTCGGTGAGCGACTCGACCCGCTTGTCGTCGTACGCGCCGGCCGTGATGACGAGCGGGTCGTCTGCCGGCTTCATGATCGTGCCCGCGGCGGAACCGGAGTTGCCGGCCGCGACGACGACCACGATGCCCTGCTGCCACAGCCGCTGCACGGCGTAGTTCAGCGGGTCCACCGTCGGGTTCTGGGTGCTGGTGGTGCCCCAGGAGAGGTTCAGGACGCGGATGTTGAACTGGTCCTTGTAGGCCGAGACCCAGTGCATCCCCTGCAGGATCGTCGAGACGTCGGCGACGCCGTTGCGTCCGGCGACCTTCACGGCGACGAGGGTCGCCTTCGGGGCGACACCTGCGTACAGGCCGGTGCGGTTGCCGACCGAGTCGACCCCGCTGCCGCCGGCGGCGCCGGCCATCACGGTGCCGTGGCCGTAGGTGTCGACGAGGGTGCCCTCACCCGAGAGGTCCGGCCCGTGCACGAGGCGGCCCTTGAAGTCGTTCATCTCGGAGATACCGGTGTCGAGCACGGCGATGCCGACGCCTGCGCCGGTGTTCCCGTTCGCCCAGGCGGTGCTGGCCTGGGTCGTCTTCACGTAGTTGCTGGCGACGTTCGTCGAGTCGTCGTACGACAGCTCCTCGAACGAGGCGCGGCGGTCGGCGGTGACGCTCGTGACGCCGGAGACCCCGGCGAGCTCCGGCAGCGAGCTGGCCGGCACACGAGCCTCGACACCGTCGACGATCGGCAGCGGCGCCTCGACGGTGCCCCCGATCCGGCGGACCGCGTCCGCGGCGGCGTCGACGCCGCCGCGGGCCGTCACGATGACGTCCTGCAGCGCGTCGCCGACCACGGACAGGCCGGGGTCGAGCGCGGCGGACGTCCAGGCGCTGCCGCGGGCGGAGGTCGCGGCGGTCGCGGACAGCTGGGTCGCGAAGAGCGCGGCGACGGCCAGCAGCACGACCGAGCCGCGGCGACCGGACGGTGCGGCGGCGGGGAGGGTGCGGTCCTCGGGGAGCATGCTCACCTCAAGTGGGGTGGGAGACGTGGAACAACCTCACGCATGGTGGCCGTGAAGTCGCTCTGTGTGCATGACGTGCCGGGACCCTCTATGCCTAGTCACTTGGGACCAGTTGCCGTGCACCGGTGACAGATGCATGCGGCATTCCCGGGCAAAACGCCCGGATTTTGTCACTCTCCGTGAGCGACCGAGATCAGCCTGTTGCCGTTGTCATGCAGGACACCGCGCAGCCAGTAGTCACCGAGGTCGAGCCGGATCAGCGCCTCGAGCTGGTGCGCGTACGGGTGCGGGGTGTTCGGGAAGTCGCTGCCCAGGACCACGCGGCCGGCCAGGTCGAGCAGCCGCGGCCGCAGCGCCGGCGGGAACGGCATCCCCACCTCGGCGAAGTCGGTGAACGCCATCGTGGTGTCCAGGTGCACCCGCGGGAACCGCTCGGCCAGCGCCAGGAAGTCCGCGTACTCCGGCATCCCCAGGTGCGCGATCACCGCGGTCAGCCCCGGATGCCGGGCGAGCACGTCGCCGAACGGCCCCGGCCCGGTGAACTCCCCCGGCGCCGGCCCGCTGCCGCAGTGCACGACCACTGGCGCCCCGGCGTCGGCGAGCTGCCCCCAGACCTCGTCCAGCAGCGGGTCGCGCGGGTCGTACGCCCCGACCTGCACGTGCGCCTTGAACAGCCGGGCGCCGCTGTCGAGGGCGTCGCGGACGTACGCCGCCGCCTCGGGCTCGGGGTAGAAGGTGGCCGTCCGGATGACGTCGGCCTCGCGGGCGGCGAAGTCGGCCGCCCAGGTGTTGAGCCACGCCGCCATCCCGGGCCGGTGCGGGTAGACCAGCGACGGGAAGGCGAGCACGCCCATCGCCCGCAGCCGGGCCAGCCGGTCCTGCTCCTCGGTCCGGTAGGCGATCGGCCAGTCCACGCCGGTCAGCGGGCCGACGGAGTCGAAGTACGCCCACACCTTGTCCATCACGTTCTTCGGCATGAAGTGGACGTGCAGGTCGACCAGCCCCGGCAGGCCGAGCTCCTGCCAAACGGCGGGGACGTCGGCGTCGGTGAGGCTCAGCGACGGCCTCGCTTCAGGGCGCGCCCCATCGCGTTGCGCATCTCCTTCTGCGCGTCGCGCTCGGCGAGCACCTGGCGCTTGTCGTGCGCCTTGCGGCCGCGACCGAGCGCGAGCTCCACCTTGGCCCGGCCGTCCTTGAAGTAGAGCGACAGCGGCACCAGCGCGAGGCCGCCCTCGCGGATCGCCATCGACAGCGAGGCGATCTCCTTCTTGTGCAGCAGCAGCTTGCGGACCCGTCGCGGCGCGTGGTTGTTCCAGGTGCCCTCGGTGTACTCCGGGATGTGCGCGCCGTGCAGCCACATCTCGCCGTCGTCGACGGTGGCGTAGGCGTCAGCGAGCGAGCACCGGCCCTGCCGCAGCGACTTCACCTCGGTGCCGGTCAGCACCAGGCCGGCCTCGTAGACGTCCTCGATGGAGTAGTCGTGCCGCGCCTTCTTGTTCTGCGCGACGAGCTTGCTGCGCCCGCCGCGGGCACCGTCCGGCGGGCCCTTGGCGGGGTTGCGCGTCTTCGCCGGGCCCTTGGTCACCTGGTCATGCTAGGCGGCTGCCTAGGGCGGGTCGACGTAGTCGAGCGGGTCGACGGGGTCGCCGCCGATGCGGATCTCGAAGTGCAGGTGCGGCCCGGTGGAGTTGCCCTCGCTGCCGATCTCGCCGACCTTGTCGCCCTTCTGGACCGTCTGCCCCTCACGCACGGTGAGCGAGCCCATGTGGGCGTACGCGGAGCTGAAGTCCCGGCCGCCGCGCGTCCCGTGGCTGATGACGACCAGGGTGCCGTAACCGCTGGCGTAGCCGGCGTAGGTGACGTAGCCGCCGTCGGAGGCGCTCACCCGGGCGCCGAGCCCGCCGCCGATGTCGATGCCCGCGTGGAAGCGGCGGTCGCCGTAGATGGGGTGCGTGCGGTAGCCGTAGCGGCTGGTGAGCCGTCCCGGAGCGGGCCACAGCATCCGGTCCGAGCGCGGCTCGGCGCGGGGCGCGGCCGGCTGGCCGGCCTGGGCGCGCCGCTTGCGCTCGGCCTCGGCGGCGGCCTTCTTCCGGCGCTCCTCGGCGGCGCGCGCCGCGGCGGCCCGCGCCGCGGCTGCCCGGATCTTCTCCGCGAGCGCGCGGGAGTCGGCCTGCGCCTTGCGGTAGTCGGCCAGGTCCTGGGCGCGGTGCTTCTCGGCCGAGGCCAGCACGGTCCGGCGCTCGGCCGCCAGCTGCTCGACCCGCTCGGCTGCCTGCTCGGCCTGCACGGCGACCGCGCGGGCGCGCGCGGCCTGCTGCTCGGCGGCCTCCCGGGCCCGCTCGAGGTCGCGCTCGTCGGCCTCGAGGTCGGCGCGGGTGCCGGCGAGCTCCAGCCGGTCCTGGGTCAGCCGCGTCAGGCTGCCGTTCTGGGAGCGGAAGACCGCGCGCAGCATCCCGACCCGGACGAGCGCGTCCTGCGGCTCGCCGGCCTCCATGACGTCGCGCAGGTCCGAGAGCCGGCCGCGCTGGTAGGTGCGGCGGGCCAGCCGGCCCACCTCCTCGCGACCCTCCTCGACCCGGGCGCTGGCCGCGTCGACCTCGCGGCGGGCGGCAGCGGCCTCGGCCTCGGCGCGACGCACCTCGGCGGTGGCAGCGGCGGCCTTGGCCCGCGCGCCGGCCAGCTCGCCCGTGGCGGTGGCCACGGCCCGGCGAGCGGCGGGGAGCTGGGACTCGACGGTGCGCAGCGCGGCCGCGGCGGCTTTGACCTCGGCGCTGGAGTCCTCCAGGTCTCCGGCCGCCTCCCGCTCGCGCAGCTTCAGGTCGTCCAACGACTGGCTGCGGACGAAGCTCGCCGCCGGAGCGGCAGAGGCGGTCCCCGCGGGAGCGATCAGGAACGGCAGTCCGGCGACGGGCAGCAGGGCGAGCGCGACTGCCCGGCGTACCCGCACGGGCAGCCGCCCCGGGGAAGCAGGGACAGCCACGTCACCACGTCTACCACGCGAGCACCACCCGTCACTTCAGACACGCAGGTGGCGCTGAAGCGTGATGAACGAGGACAACCCCGCCAGCACCACCCCGGTGGCGAACAGCCACGGCAGGATCCACAGCACGTCGGACCAGCTCACGTACGCGATCACGGGGAAGTTCGGCCGCAGCTGGCCCTCGATGAGGACGGCCTTGAGCGCGACCAGCGCACCCGAGGCGAGCACGGCGCCGACGACGGCGGCCAGCACCCCCTCGAGCAGGAACGGCAGCCGGATGAACAGGTTGCTCGCACCGACCAGGCGCATGATCCCGGTCTCGCGGCGGCGGTTGAAGGCAGCGACCCGGATGGTGTTGCTGATGAGCAGCAGCGCGGCGACCAGCTGCACGCCGGCGATCACCAGGGCGATCTGCTGCAGCTTGTTCAGGACGTTGAAGAAGCCCTCGAGCAGCTCCTTCTGGTCCTGCACCTCCTCGACGCCGGGGCGACCGGTGAAGGCGCTCGCCACGACCTCGAACTGGGTCGGGTCCTTCAGCTTGACCCGGAAGGACTCCGGGAGCGCGTCGGCCGTGACGTTCTCCACCAGGTCGGGCGAGTCCTTGAACTGCTCCTTGAACTGCTCGTAGGCCTGCTCCTGCGACTCGTAGAAGACCTGCTCCACCTGCGGCATCGCCTCGAGATCGGCCTGCAGCTCGTCGCGCTGCTGGTCGGTGACGGCCGAGCCGCCGCAGCTCGCGGTGTCGCTGGACTCGCCGCAGAGGTAGACGCTCACCTCGACCTTGTCGTACCAGAAGTCCTTCATCGCCTCGACCTGCTTGCGGATCAGCAGCGCCGACCCGAAGAGCGCGAGGCTGATGGCGACGGTGACGACGACGGCGACGGTCATCGTGAGGTTGCGGCGGAGGCCGATGCCGATCTCGCTGAGGACGAACTGCGCGCGCACCGGTCAGCTCCCGTAGCCGTAGACGCCGCGGGCCTGGTCGCGCACGACCTTGCCGTCGGACAGCTCGACGACGCGGCGGCGCATCGAGTCGACGATGGCGGCGTCGTGGGTGGCCATGACGACGGTGGTGCCGGTCCGGTTGATGCGGTCC
>SCTD01000192.1 GCA_004299215.1 Frankiales bacterium
GTCCGCAAGCAGGAGCTGTACGAGTCCCTCAAGATCGTCGAGCAGGCCCTCGACAAGCTCGAGCCCGGGCCGGTCATGGTCGAGGACACCAAGATCGCCTGGCCGGCGCAGCTCGCGCTGGGCAGCGACGGCATGGGTCAGTCGCTCGACCACGTGCGCAAGATCATGGGCACCTCCATGGAGGCGCTCATCCACCACTTCAAGCTGGTGACCGAGGGCTTCCGCGTCCCGGCCGGCCAGGCGTACGCCGCTGTCGAGGCGCCGCGCGGCGAGCTCGGCGTGCACGTCGTCAGCGACGGCGGCACCCGCCCGCACCGCGTCCACGTGCGCGACCCGTCCTTCACGAACCTGCAGGCGACTGCGGCGATGTGCGAGGGCGGCATGCTGTCCGACGCCATCGCGGCCGTCGCGTCGATCGACCCCGTCATGGGTGGAGTGGACCGCTAGATGAGCCTGACCGACCAGACCCGTGCGGAGATGCGCGAGATCATCGCGCGCTACCCCAAGCCGCGCTCCGCCCTGCTGCCGATGCTGCACCTCGCCCAGTCGGTCGAGGGCTACGTGAGCGCCGACGGCATCGCGATGTGCGCGGAGGAGCTCGGCCTGACCAAGGCCGAGGTCGGCGCCGTCGCGACCTTCTACACGATGTACCGCCGCCGCCCGGCCGGCGAGTACCACGTGGGCGTCTGCACCAACACGCTCTGCGCGATCCTCGGCGGCGACGCGATCCTCGACGGGCTGAAGGAGCACCTCGGCATCGGCCACAACGAGACGACCGAGGACGGCACGATCAGCCTCGAGCACGTCGAGTGCAACGCGGCCTGTGACTACGCCCCCGTGGTCATGGTCAACTGGGAGTTCTACGACAACCAGACCCCTTCCTCCGCCAGGGATCTCGTGGACGCGTGCCGTGCCGGCAGCCCGCCGCCGCCCACCCGGGGCCCCAGCAGCCTGTGCACCTTCAAGCAGGCCTCCCGGGTGCTGGCCGGCTTCAACGACGGCCGGGCCAACGAGGGCGTGCAGGCCGGTCCGCCGACCCTCGCCGGGCTCGAGCTGGCCAAGGCCCGCGGTGACAAGGCCCCGGACTACCCGAGCAAGGAGCAGTGACGGTGGTCTTCACCCCGGTCCTGTCCCGCAACTGGGACGACGCCGACTCCTTCACCATCGACGGCTACACGCGCGCCGGTGGCTACACCGCGCTGCCCAAGGCGCTCGCGATGGAGCCCGACGCGCTGATCCAGCTCGTCAAGGACTCCGGGCTGCGCGGCCGCGGCGGCGCCGGCTTCCCGACCGGCATGAAGTGGGGCTTCATCCCGCAGGGGCCGGAAGGTCAGGGCGCCAAGCCGCACTACCTCGTCGTGAACGCCGACGAGAGCGAACCGGGCACCTGCAAGGACGTCCCGTTCATGATGGCCAACCCGCACGCGCTGGTCGAGGGCGTGATCATCTCGTCGTACGCCATCCGCGCGGGCTTCGCCGTCATCTACGTCCGCGGCGAGGTCGTGCACGTCATCCGCCGGCTGCAGCAGGCCGTCGCGGACGCCTACGCCGCAGGGCATCTCGGCAAGGACATAGGTGGCACGGGCTTCGACCTCGACGTCGTCGTGCACGCCGGCTCGGGCGCCTACATCTGCGGCGAGGAGACGGCGCTGCTCGACTCGCTCGAGGGCTACCGCGGCCAGCCGCGGCTGCGCCCGCCCTTCCCGGCGACGCACGGCCTCTACGCGAGCCCGACCGTCGTGAACAACGTCGAGTCCATCGCGAGCGTCCCGAGCATCGTGCTCGGCGGCGCCGAGTGGTTCTCCAGCATGGGCACCGAGAAGAGCAAGGGCTACACCCTCTACTCGCTCTCGGGCCACGTGAAGAACCCCGGCCAGTACGAAGCCCCGCTCGGCATCACGCTGCGCCAGCTGCTCGACCTGTCCGGCGGCATGCGCGAGGGGCACACGCTGAAGTTCTGGACCCCGGGCGGGTCGAGCACGCCGCTGCTCACCGACGCCCACCTCGACGTCCCGCTGGACTACGAGGGCGTCGCCGCGGCCGGCTCGATGCTCGGCACCAAGGCGCTGCAGTGCTTCGACGAGACGACCTGCGCGGTGCGGGCCATCCTGCGCTGGACCGAGTTCTACGCGCACGAGTCCTGCGGCAAGTGCACGCCCTGCCGCGAGGGCACCTTCTGGATGGTGCAGATCCTCGAACGACTCGAGGCCGGGACCGGCACCGAGGAGGACATCGCGACGCTGCTCGACACCTGCGACAACATCTTCGGCCGGTCGTTCTGCGCCCTGGGCGACGGCGCGACCAGCCCGATCGTCAGCGGGGTCCAGTACTTCCGCGACGAGTTCATCGCCCACATCACCGGCAAGGGCTGCCCGTTCGACCCGGTGGCCAGCACCGTCTTCGCGGGAGCGCGCGCGTGACAGTCACCTCCCCGAGCACGGCCGACACCGTGCCGAGCGACCTCGTCACCCTGACCGTCGACGGCTTCGAGGTGAAGGTGCCCAAGGGCACCCTCGTCATCCGCGCCGCCGAGCTGGTCGGCATCCAGGTGCCGCGCTTCTGCGACCACCCCCTGCTCGACCCGGTGGGCGCCTGCCGGCAGTGCCTGGTCGAGGTCGAGGGGCAGCGCAAGCCGCTCGCCTCCTGCACCACCACCGTCACCGACGGCATGGTCGTCAAGACCCAGCTCACGAGCCCGGTGGCCGAGAAGGCGCAGCGCGGCAACCTCGAGATGCTGCTCATCAACCACCCGCTCGACTGCCCGGTCTGCGACAAGGGCGGCGAGTGCCCGCTGCAGAACCAGGCGATGAGCAACGGCCGCGCGGAGTCGCGGTTCGTGGAGCAGAAGCGCACCTTCCCCAAGCCGGTCGCGATCAGC
>SCTD01000193.1 GCA_004299215.1 Frankiales bacterium
CGACGTACAGGGCCGGGACGTCCTTGGCCTGCTCGATCGCGAGGTCGGCGACACCGACGACGGCGAACAGCGGCTTGGTGGCCTCGGCGACGTCGAAGGTCGGGAGGTTCTTGATGGTGAAGCGACCGGTGAGGGTGCTGCCGGTCTTCGTGACGCCGGCGTCGGCCTTCGGGGTCTTGACGGTGGTGGTGCTCATGCGGTGCCTCCTGGCGTGGGGTTCTTCGGCGAAGGGGGGGTCGTGGTCGTCGTCCGGCGAGAGGCCGGCTTCTTCCGGGGAGCGCGGGCGGCCGTCGTCCGCGGGGCCGCGCCGGCGGTCGTGCTGGTGGACAGCTGCTCGTCCGCCAGCGCCGTGGTGGCGGTGACGACCGAGACGGCGACGTCGTCGCCGGCCGGGGCGTTCTCCTTGCGGAAGCTGTCGTAGATCTCGAGCAGCACCTGCTTCTGCCGCTCGTTCAGGACCTCGTCGGAGAGGACGGCGTCGACGACGGCGCCGCTGCCCTCCCGCTGCTCGAGGATGCCGGCCTGCACGTAGAGCGCCTCCGCCGAGATGCGAAGGGCCTTGGCGATCTGCTGCAGGATCTCGGCGCTCGGCTTCCGCAGCCCCCGCTCGATCTGGCTGAGGTAGGGGTTGCTGACGCCGGCGAGCTTGGCCAGCTGCCGCAGCGAGATGTCGCTGGCTGCGCGCTGCTCACGGATGTAGTCACCGAGGGAGCGGACGTCGATCCCGACCACGATGACCTCCTCCGCTGCTGCGCCGGCTTCTGCTTCGAGCTCGACGCTAGACCCGAGTGCTAGCAATAGCAAGCACTGCTGCAAGCGGTGCCCGGTGAACTCGGTCACAGACGAGGGCTGCACGGGTCCGACCCCGGGTCAGGTGACCGCGGCCCGCAGCAGGGCGGACGGGCGGACCTCCCCCACTGGCAGCCCGCCGCCGAGGACGGGCACGGTGCCGAGCTCGTCGAGCACCGGCGCGTCGACGCCCAGGGCACGAAGGGCGACGACGAGGACGGGCACGGCCGCCCGGGTCGCTCCGTCGGCGACCTTGACCGCGGCGGTCGACCCGTCCGGCAGGGCCGCGGCGAAGACCCCTTCGGCTCCGTCCTTGGCCACCAGGCCGGGGATCCCCTGCATCAGCCGGGTGACCTCGCGACCGGGCCCGCCGACGAGGTGGGGGTGACGTCGCATCGCCGTGGCCGTACGGCAGTCGTCGTCCGTGGCGAGACGGGCGAACGCGCGGGCCAGGCCGGTGAGGGTCAGCGCGTGCTGGGGCGCGCCGCAGCCGTCGACCGCGACGTGCTGCACCTTCTCCCCGGCCAGCTGCTCGATCGTGCGCGTGATCGCCTGCTGCACAGGCGATCTCGGGTCGAGGTAGGCGTCCAGCGGCCAGCCGCCGGCGACGCATGCGGCCAGCATCGCGGCGTGCTTGCCGGAGCAGTTCATCGTCAGCCGGGTCGCCTCGCCGCCGGCGCGCAGAAGGGCGTGCGCCGCCTCGACGTCGAGCGGGAGCATCGCCGGGCAGCCGAGGTCGTCCTCGGACAGGCCGGCCGCGGACAGCGTGTGACGTACCACCTCGAGGTGCTCCGGGAGACCGGAGTGCGAGGCGGTCGCGAGGGCGATCGTCTCGCTGTCGGGCGCCTGCCAGCCGGCGTCGAGGAGGGCGACGGCCTGCAGCGGCTTGTTCGACGAGCGGGGGAAGACCGGGACGTCGACGGTGCCGAGGGCGAGCGCGGTCGAGCCGTCCGGACGCAGCGCGACGACGGAGGCGGCGTGCGTGCTCTCGACGACGCCGGAGCGGACGACCTCGACCAGGACCGGGAGGGTCACTCGCCGTCGGGCGGGGACTGGCTGAGCAGCGCGTCGACGTCGGCCTCGCCGTCGCGGTAGCGGCGCGTGATCTCCGCGCTGCAGGCGTCCATGGCCTTCTGCACCAGGCGGCGCTTGGCGGAGATGCTCTGCTCCTCCTCCGACAGGGTGCGCATCGCGTGCGCGATCTCGTCGGTGGAGCGCGCGCCGGTGTCGGACAGGTCGACGTTCGCGACCAGCGCCTCGACGTAGCGCCGGTGGCTGTCGGCGCGGGACGGCTCGACCGTCGTGTGCCGGCCGAGGCCTCGGGCCGGCGCGCGCGGCTCGTCGGCCAGGATCTCGGCCAGCCCCTCGACGAGGGTCTGCGAGGAGGAGCCGTCGCGGCGGTTCAGCTCGGCGCGCAGGATGTCGAGCCGGCCCTGGATCATCCGGCGCAGGTAGGAGAGGTCGACCTCCTCCTGCTCGGCCTCCGTGCGCAGCTCGCGGACCTCGGCGAGCGGCATGTCGCGAAGCCCGTCGAGGAAGTCCTCGGCCAGGACGCGATCGATGCGCCGGTTCCCCCGCGCGGTCCCGTCGACGCTCACGGTCACTGCTCCTTCATCGTCGATGAGTGCCCATCGTGGCAGATGCCGCGGTCCAGCGAGACGGGTACGACCCGGTTGACCCGTACGGCTCAATCACGGGGCGCTCCCTGCCGATGGTCGGAGGGTGCGTCGCCGATCGGCGACTGCGCTCATCGGGGGCGGACAGAGGAGGCCGATCGTGCTGAAGGGCGACCTGGCCTCCACGCCCCTGCCCGAGATCCTCCGCCAGCTCGCCGACGGTGCCGCGACCGGCTGCCTGCACCTGACCGACGCCGCCGGCGAGACCGCCCAGGTGTTCCTCCGCGGCGGCCGCGTCTACGCCGTCGTCGCGCCCGGCAAGCGCCCCCAGCTCGGGGCCCGCCTCGTCTCCTCCGGCGCGCTCGGCCCGGAGGCGCTCGCCGAGGCGCTCGAGGCGCAGCGCACCGAGCTCCAGGGCTGGCGGCTGGGCGAGCTGCTGGTCCACCTCGGCTACGTCGACCAGCCCGTCGTCGAGGACTTCGTCAACGAGCAGGTCCGCGCGTCGCTGTCGGACCTGCTGCCGTGGCGGCACGCCACCTGGAAGTTCCGCGTCAACCAGAAGACCCGCGAGGACGTCGCGCCGCCGGTTGAGGTCGAGACGCTGCTGGCCGAGATCGACTCCCGGCTCGACGAGCTCGCCGAGATCGACCAGGCCGTGCACGGGCCGGACGCCGTGCCGCTGCTGTCCGCCGCCGACACCGCGCGCTCCGAGACCGAGATCGACGCCGACGCCTGGTCGCTGCTGTGCAAGGTCGACGGCGTACGAACGGTCAGCGAGCTGGCGCGGGAGTGCGGCTTCACGATGTACGAGGGGTCGCAGGTCGTCTTCAACCTCGTCGAGGCGGGGCTGCTCGAGATCCAGGAGCCCGACGTCCTGGACGCCGCGGCCTTCCTTGCGGAGGCCTCCGCCGCTGTCGACTCGGCCGAGGAGATGGCACCCACCGAGGTCGCCTCCCGGCTGGTGTCCGCGCTCGGCGGTGGACTGGGCGTGCCCACCCAGCGCGAGGAGCCGCTGCACGCGCTGGCGCTCCACACCGACGACGACGAGGTCACGGGCTCCATCTCGCGGGTCTCCGAGGCGCTGTCCGCGCTGCTCGGACCGGCCACGGCCAGCGACGACGTCTTCGGCGCCCCCGTGCACCGGCCCCCGACGATCACGCCCGAGCCCGCGCCCGAGGTCGACCCCAAGAAGGCCGAGCGCGACCGCCGCGCCGCCGCTCGTCGCGCCCGCGACGCCGAGGAGCTCGCTGCGGCCCAGGCCGAGCTCGAGGCGGCGAAGGCCGCCGACGAGGCGCGCTTCGAGGAGATCCACGGCGAGGACCATGTCGCCGAGGTGGTCGACCTGTCGTCGGTCCGCGCCGCAGCCGAGGAGGAGCGGCTGGCCGCCGAGAAGGCGCGGGAGGAGGAGGCTCGCCTCGCCGAGGAGGCTCGACTGGCGGAGGAGGCCCGGCTGGCGGAGGAAGCCCGGCTGGCCGAGGAGGCCGAGGCCGCCGAACAGGCACGCCTGGCCGAG
>SCTD01000194.1 GCA_004299215.1 Frankiales bacterium
CGTTACCGCGGTGATTTCGAGGAGCGCCTGAAGAAGGTGCTGAAGGAGATCCGCACCCGCGGCGACATCATCCTGTTCATCGACGAGCTGCACACCCTGGTCGGCGCGGGCGCGGCCGAGGGCGCCATCGACGCCGCCAGCATCCTCAAGCCGATGCTGGCTCGCGGTGAGCTGCAGACGATCGGCGCGACCACGCTCGACGAGTACCGCAAGCACCTCGAGAAGGACGCCGCGCTCGAGCGCCGCTTCCAGCCGATCCAGGTCGGCGAGCCGTCGCTGGCCCACACGATCGAGATCCTCAAGGGCCTGCGCGACCGCTACGAGGCGCACCACCGCGTCTCGATCACCGACGGCGCCCTGGTCGCCGCGGCGACCCTGGCCGACCGCTACATCTCCGACCGCTTCCTGCCGGACAAGGCGATCGACCTCATCGACGAGGCCGGCTCGCGCATGCGCATCCGCCGGATGACCGCGCCCCCGGACCTGCGCGAGTTCGACGAGCGCATCGCCAACGTCCGTCGCGACAAGGAGTCCGCGATCGACGCGCAGGACTTCGAGAAGGCTGCTGCCCTCCGTGACAAGGAGAAGACGCTGCTCGGCGAGAAGGCCCAGCGCGAGAAGGAGTGGAAGGCCGGCGACATGGACGTCGTGGCCGAGGTCGACGACGAGCAGATCGCCGAGGTCCTGGCGATCTGGACCGGCATCCCGGTGTTCAAGCTGACCGAGGAGGAGACCGCCCGCCTGCTCCGCATGGAGGACGAGCTGCACAAGCGCGTCATCGGCCAGCAGCAGGCCATCGTCGCGGTGTCGAAGGCCATCCGGCGCACCCGCGCCGGGCTCAAGGACCCGAAGCGCCCCGGCGGCTCGTTCATCTTCGCCGGCCCGTCCGGCGTCGGGAAGACCGAGCTGTCCAAGACGCTCGCGGAGTTCCTGTTCGGCGACGAGGACAGCCTGATCCTGCTCGACATGAGCGAGTTCATGGAGAAGCACACCGTCTCGCGCCTGGTCGGCTCACCCCCCGGCTACGTCGGCTACGAGGAGGGTGGCCAGCTCACCGAGAAGGTGCGCCGCAAGCCGTTCTCCGTGGTGCTGTTCGACGAGGTGGAGAAGGCGCACCCGGACGTCTTCAACACGCTCCTGCAGATCCTCGAGGACGGTCGGCTGACCGACTCCCAGGGTCGGGTCGTCGACTTCAAGAACACCGTGCTGATCATGACGTCCAACCTCGGCACGAGGGACATCTCCAAGGGCTTCAACCTCGGCTTCGCCAAGGACCACGACACGGCCGGCGCGTACGAGCGGATGAAGGCCAAGGTGCACGACGAGCTCAAGCAGCACTTCCGGCCGGAGTTCCTCAACCGGATCGACGACATCGTGGTCTTCACGCAGCTGTCCGAGGACGAGATCCTGCAGATCGTCGACCTGATGCTGGCCCGGCTCGACGTCCAGCTCAAGAACAAGGACATGGGTCTCGAGGTCACGACGGCGGCCAAGAAGCTGCTCGCCAAGAAGGGCTACGACCCGGTGCTCGGCGCCCGCCCGCTGCGCCGGACCATCCAGCGCGAGCTGGAGGACCAGCTGTCCGAGCAGATCCTGTTCGGGACGCTGAGCGCCGGCAACATCGTCGTCGTGGACGTCGAGGGCGAGGGGGAGTCCGCGGCGTTCACCTTCCGTGGCGAGCCCAAGCCGTCGTCGGTGCCGGACGTCCCGCCGGTGGACCTCGCTGGTGGCCCGGCCGTCGGCGGAGAGGCCTCCGAGGCCGGCTCACCCTCCTGATCGTCCCGTCAGGGCGGCCGACCCCACCCGGGGCGGCCGCCCGTCGGCGTTCCGGAGCCGGGGGTCAGGAGGGGAGGGCGTACGTCCCGTCGGGCAGGGGGTCGACCAGCCCGTCGGCGACCAGGCCGTCCAGCGCCCGCGCCCGCTGCACCGGCTCGTCCCACGCCGCGGCGAGCGCCGCCGCGGTCACCGCCGAGGGAGCGTCCCGAAGGACCGCCATCAGCCGGCCGCGCACCTGCCGGTCCGTGCCCGCGAACGGCTGAGGCCGCTTGACCGGCGCCTCCAGCTGCGGGTACCCCGCCGTCGCCCAGGCGCACCGGTGCTGCACCGGGCAGGACGAGCAGCGGGGCGCTCGGGCCGTGCAGACCAGCGCGCCGAGCTCCATCAGCGCGACGGAGGCGGTCGCGGCCTCCACCGGGTCGGTGGGCAGCAGCTCCTCGACCAGCCCGAGGTCGCTGCGCCGCACCACGGCGTCGGCCCGCCCCTCCACGAGCCGCGCCACGACCCGGCGGACGTTCGTGTCCACCACCGGGACGCGCTGCCGGTAGGCGAAGGCAGCCACCGCCCGCGCCGTGTAGTCGCCCACCCCCGGCAGAGTGAGCAGCTCGTCGACGGTACGAGGGAGCTGCCCGTCGTACCGCTGCACGACGGCGGTCGCGCAGGCGTGCAGCCGCAGCGCGCGGCGCGGGTAGCCGAGCCGGCCCCACATCCGCACGGCCTCGCCGGGGGAGTCCGCGGCCAGCGCCACGGGCGTCGGCCACCGCTCCAGCCACGCGGCCCACGGTCCGGTCACCCGGGCCACGGGCGTCTGCTGAAGCATGATCTCGCTGACGAGAACGGCCCACGGCGAGGTGCCCGGCCGGCGCCAGGGCAGGTCGCGCTGCGCGACGGAGTACCACCGACCGACCTCGCGGGCGAGCGAGGGATCGGGCACCCGCCGAGGATATGTCGGGGTCCCCGGTCAGCGGCTGCGCCACCATCCGCGCTGAGGAGCGATGAGCTCCGTGTCGGCGCACGTCCGGAGCATCGGCACGGAGCGCAGGTGAGCGATCCGCATCGCGGCTAGCATCTGGCCGCGATGGCCCTGCACTGGCGACCGGTCGGCCCCGAGCCCGCGTCCACGTACTGGCAGCGGCGTGCCGTGGTCGCGACCGGCCTGGTCCTCGTCCTGGCGCTCGGGAGCAGCCTGCTCACCGGCGGCAGCGACGACCCGGACGAGCTCGCCCAGATGCCCCGACCGACGCCGAGCGCGACCGCCGGCGGTCCGTCGGCCCCTGCGGTGCCGAGCAGCAGCGCGACCCCGGGCGCGAGCCCCAGCGCCGCGGTCGCCATCTGCCAGCCGGAGGCGCTGCGCATCGAGGCCCTGACCGACGCCGACAGCTATGCCGTCGGCGCGACGCCGCGGCTGACGCTGCGCGTCACCAACACCGGCACGGCGCCCTGCACGCGCGACCTGGGGCAGGCCGCCGTCGAGCTCGTGGTCTTCTCGGGACGCGACCGGATCTGGTCCAGCGACGACTGCGCGCCGGGCGGCCCGAAGGACGTCACCACCCTCGAGCCGGGCACGGCCGTCTCCCAGCGCGTGACCTGGAACGGCCGCCGCTCCCGGCCGGGCTGCGAGGGCGACACGGCGCAGGCGGCGCCCGGCACCTACCGGGTCCAGGGCCGGGTCGGGCAGCTCCGCGAGCAGGGCGCGGTCTTCCGGCTGACCGGCTGAGGGTCGCGCTCCTCAAGAGACCGGGCATCCGGGCCGACACCTCCCGTGTGCCGGACGCCCAGGACGTGACGAGTCCGCGGCCGCCCCGGACGTTGCCGCCGGAGGCGATCGCGGGCCTGCGCGAGGCCTTCGCCGGCGAGGTCGCCAGCCGGCTGCCACGACTGCAGGAGCTGCTCGACGGGGCGCCCGGACCGGACTCCGTCCGGGACGCCCACGCCCTCGGCAGCAGCGCCGTCGTCGTCGGTGAGCCGGACGCCTCGCGCACCGCGCGCGCGCTCGAGGCCGAGCTCGGCGCCGACGTCCCCGACCGCGAGCGGCTGGCCGTGCTCGTCCGGACGCTGACCGACCAGCTCCAGGGGTGGACGTGAGCGTCCCCGCGCAGGGCTCGCCGGTCACGGTCGTCGTCGTCGACGACTCGGCCGTGCAGCGCCGCTTCCTGCGCGCCGCCGTCGAGGCCGAGAAGGACTTCACCGTCGTGGGGGAGGCGCGCAACGGCAAGGAGGCCGTGGCGCTCGTGGCCCGGCTCCGTCCCACCGCCGTGCTGATGGACCTCGACCTGCCGGTGATGAGCGGCATCGAGGCGATCGAGCGGATCATGAGCGGCAGCCCCACGCCGATCCTCGTCTACAGCGCCTTCGTCGCCGGCACCAACAGCGAGAACGCGCTCCAGGCCCTCGCCGCCGGTGCCGTCGACGTGCTCGCCAAGCCCGGTCCGGACGACACGGGGTCGCTGGACGAGTACGCCGCGGCGCTGCGCCGCAAGCTCCGCGTCGCGGCCCGCGTCCGCGTCATCACCCACCCCCGCGGCCGGCTGCGCGGGTCGGGGATGTCGGGCGAGACGCCGTCGCTCGGCGGGGGGATCCGCCGGCCGCTGTCGGCGCCCCCGCTCGAGCCGCTGCCGGCCGACGGGCCGCGCGACGCCGTGAAGCTGGTGGCGATCGGCGCCTCGACCGGTGGCCCGCAGGCGCTGCTCACGCTGCTCAGCGCGCTGCCCGCGGACCTGTGCCAGGCGGTGCTCGTCGTGCAGCACATGGCCGAGGGCTTCATCCCCGGCCTCGCGTCGTGGCTGGACGGGCTGGTCCCGCTGCCGGTCGTCGTGGGGGAGAGCGGCCGTCGGCTGGTCCCGGGGAGCGTCACGATCGCGCCGAGCGGCGGCAACCTGCTCGTGCAGGACAACCGGCTGCGGGTGCTGTGCACCCCGCCCGAGCCCGGCCAGTTCCACATCCCCGGCATCGACGCGACCTTCGAGAGCGTGGCCCGCGCGCTCGGACCGGACGCGCTCGGGATCCTGCTGACCGGCATGGGCCGTGACGGCGCGGCCGGGTTGCTGGCGATGCGCGAGCGCGGCGCCACGACGATCGGTCAGGACGAGGCGACCAGCGCGGTGTACGGGATGCCGGCTGCCGCCTTCGCCCTCGGCGCGGTCGAGCACCAGCTGCCGCTGCCCGAGATCGCCCCGGCGCTGCTGGCCGCCCTCGGCCGGGCGCTGGCATGAGTGCCACCAGGGTCGCGCTCGGCGACGCCGAGTTCGCCCGCCTGCGCGAGCTGCTCTCCCGTACGGCAGGGCTGGTCTTCGACGACTCGCGCCGCGAGTCGATGGGCTACTCCATCGGCGAGCGGCTGCGGGCGACCGGCATCGCGGACGTCGCGTCCTACCTCGAGGAGGTCGAGCGGGCCGGGTCCGCCGAGCGGCAGCGGCTGCTCGACGAGGTGACCATCCAGGAGACGCACTTCTTCCGGAACCCGCCGCAGATGCGCGCGCTGCGCGTGCACGTGCTGCCCGAGCTGATCCGGCACGCGGACGCGAACGGGCGGCGGCTGCGGATCTGGAGCGCCGGCTGCTCGACCGGCGAGGAGCCGTACACGATCGCGATGATGCTGCGCGAGCTGCTGCCGAGCACCGCCGGCTGGGACGTGAAGGTCATCGCCACCGACATCTCCGAGAACGCGCTGCGGGCGGCGCGCGCCGCGACCTACGGCTCGCGCGCGGTCCAGCTCGCCACCGCCGCCGAGGTCGCCCGCTTCTTCGTCGCCCAGTCCGGTGGCCGGTGGACCGTACGGCCGGAGGTCCGCGAGCTGGTCGAGCTCCGGCACCACAACCTGGTCCGTGACGCCCCGCCCGAGCCGGTCCTCGACCTGGTGCTCTGCCGCAACGTCACGATCTACTTCAGCCGCGAGACGACCCGCGAGCTGATGGGCCGGCTGCACCGGTCGCTGCGCGACGGCGGCTACCTGCTGCTCGGCCACTCCGAGACGCTCTGGCAGGTCAGCGAGGACTTCCGGCTGGTCGCTCTCGGCAGCGGCGACAGCGCGGCGTTCGTCTACCGCCGGCTCGACGAGCCGGCGGCAGAGCGGCGCGCGATCCTGCCCGACCGCCGGACCCTGCAGGAGCTCCCCCTGCCGCCGGAGCGACGGGTCGCCGCCCGCCGTGCACGGTCTCGCGTCGAGCTGCCCCGCCAGGAGCGGGTCGAGACCGCCGAGGCCATCCCGCTCTCCAGCGTCCGCGACGCGCTGGCCGCAGGCAGGTACGCCGATGCCGCCCGGCTCGCCCGGCTCGCGGCCGACGCCGATCCGCTGCGGTCCGAGGTGCACTACCTGCTCGGCCGCGCGCTGGTCGACTCCGGGGACGACGCCGAGGCGCTGCCCGCCCTGCGGCGCGCGGTCTACCTCGACCCGGAGGCCGGCCTCGCCCACTTCCTGCTCGCCGGCGCGCTGGCTCGCTGCGGCGACAGGGCGGCGGCCGCCCGCGAGTACCGTGCCGCAGCGCAGACGCTCGCCCGGGGCGCCGACGGCGACGCCCACGAGCTCGGCGGGCGGAGCGCGCGCGAGCTGGCCGCGCTGTGCGCCCAGCTCGAGGGTCAGCTGTCCGCAGGGAGCGAGCGATGAGCGGTCTGGTCACCTTCCGGCTCGGCGAGCGGGAGTACGCCACGCCGCTCGCGGACGTGCGCGAGGTGGTCCGGCTCGACGGGCTGGCCGACCTGCCCGGCATGGAGCCGCCGCTGGCGGGCGTGCTCGACCTGCGCGGGACCGCGCTACCCGTGCTCGACCTGCGTCGCGGCGCCGTCGCGGGTGACCGCGGTGACGTGCTCGTGCTCGAGCGGGACGCCGCGGACGGGACCGGCGGCCTCGTCGACGGCAGCACCGTCGGGGTCGCGGTCGACCAGGTGCGCGCGGTGGTCGCCCCCGGCGACCTGGCTCCGGCCGGGGCAGCCGTCGACCAGGGCGTGCTCCCGTCGTACGTCGTCGAGGTCCTGCGCGGACCGGGCGGCGTCGTCTTCCTCGTCGACCTCGCCCGCATGGTGGACAGCGCCCGGACCGAGGCGCGTTCGCCTCAGACGTAGCGCTCGAGGATGGAGCTCTCGGCCAGCCGGGACAGCCCCTCGCGGACCGAGCGGGCGCGGGTCTCGCCGACGCCCTCGACGGCCTGCAGGTCGTCGATGCCGGCGGCGAGCAGCTTCTGCAGCCCGCCGAAGTGCTCGACGAGCCGGTCGACGACCAGCCCGGGCAGCCGGGGAACCTTGGCCAGCAGCCGGTAGCCGCGCGGGCTGACCGCGGTCTCCAGCGCGTCGGCGCTCGCGGGGTAGCCGACCGCCTTCGCGACGGCGGACAGGTCCAGCAGCTCGGTCGCGGACAGCGTGTCCAGGTCGGTGAGCGCGTCCTCGAGCTTGCGCGCCCGGCGCCCGCTCCCGCTGACGAGGTAGTCGCGGATGACCAGCTCGCGCTCGCCCTCGACGCCGGCCATCAGCTCGTCGAGCTGCAGCGACAGCAGCCGGCCGTCGGTGCCGAGCTCGACGACGTAGCCCTCGATCTCGCTGGCGATCCGGCGGACCATCTCGAGCCGCTGGCTGACCGCCATCGCGTCGCGGACCGTCACGAGGTCCTCGATCTCCAGGGCCGACAGGGTGCCGGCCACCTCGTCGAGGCGCAGCTTGTAGCGCTCGAGCGTGGCGAGCGCCTGGTTGGCCCGGGACAGGATCGAGGCGCTGTCGTCGAGGACGTAGCGCAGCCCGCCGACGTAGAGCGCGATGATCCGCATCGACTGGCTCACCGAGATCACCGGGTTGCCGGTCTGCTTGGCGACCCGCTCGGCGGTCCGGTGCCGGGTACCGGTCTCCTCGGTGGCGATGTCGGGGTCGGGCACCAGCTGCACGCTGGCGCGCACGATCTTGGTGAGGTCGCTGGTGACCACGACCGCGCCGTCCATCTTGGAGAGCTCGCGCAGCCGCTGGGCGGAGAAGTCGACGTCGAGGTGGAAGCCGCCGGTGGACAGCGACTCGACCGCCTTGTCGTAGCCGAGCACGATCAGCGCACCGGTGTTGCCGCGGAGGATCCGCTCCAGGCCGTCACGCAGGGCCGTGCCGGGAGCGACCGCGGCCAGCGTCGAGCGGAGCAGGTCGTCGCTGCTCGCCACCTGCCGCCCTCCGATCCAGTGGTCGTACGCGGAGTCTAGGGAGCAGGCGCGGTCCGCGCGCGCAGCGGCGTGTCCGCGTCAGCGCCTGCGGGTCCCCGCCACGAACTCCTGCAGCCGCTCCAGCGCCCGGTTGAGGTGCTCCAGCTCGCCGACGGACGCGCCGGACGGCAGGCTCGTCAGCCGCGCGAGCGACCCCGGCGGCACCAGGATCCGCCGGTAGCCCAGCCGCGCCGCCTCGGCCACCCGCTGCGGGAGCTGGCCCACCGGCCGGATGTCCCCGGACAGCGCCACCTCGCCGATGACGGCGACGTCGGCGGGCATCGCCACGTCGAGCCGCGCGGAGGCGACGGCGAGGCAGACGGCCAGGTCCGTGGCGGGATCGGTGAGCTTCGCGCCGCCGACGGTCGCGACGAAGACGTCGCGGTCGAGGGGGAGGCCGAGGGCGCGCTCGGTGACCGCGAGCAGCATCGCGATCCGTGAGGAGTCGAGCCCGGTGACCCCCCGGCGCGGGTTGGGCGAGGGCTGCAGGGCGACCAGCGCCTGCACCTCCGCCGGCACCGCGCGCCGGCCGTCCACGGCGACGGCGAGGGCGGTGCCCGGCACCGGCTCGCTGCGGTGGCTGCGGAACAGCTCGGATGGATCGGGCACCTCGCGCAGCCCGTCGTCGCACTGCTCGAAGCAGACGACCTCGTCGGCCGGCCCGTAGCGGTTCTTCACCGCCCGCAGCAGCCGCAGCGAGGTGTGCTTGTCGCCCTCGAACGTCAGCACCGTGTCGACCATGTGCTCCAGGGCCCGCGGTCCGGCGACGCTGTTCTCGCGGGTGGACTGGCCGATCATCAGCAGCGGCATCCGGCGGCCCTTGGCCACCCGGACCAGCACCGAGGCGACCTCCTGCACCTGGGCCATGCCCCCGGCCCGCCCGTCGATCGCGGAGGAGGCGATCGCCTGGACGCTGTCGACGATCAGCAGCACCGGGTCGTGCGCCTCGACGTGGCCGAGCAGGCTGGACAGGTCGGTCTCCTCGGCGAGCAGCACGCCGGGCGCCGTCGCGCCGATCCGGCGGGCCCGCACGCTGATCTGCTCGACGCTCTCCTCGCCGGAGACGTAGAGGACGTTCGCCGTCTGGTTGCGCAGCGCCATCGCGTGGGCGACCGCCGCGAGCATCGTGGACTTGCCGACGCCGGGCTCGCCGGCGAGCAGGACCACCTGCCCTGCCACCAGCCCGCCGCCCAGCACGCGGTCGAACTCCCCGAGACCGGTCAGCTCGCGCGGCGTCCGCTCGGCCACCACCGCGGCCAGCGGCCGGGCGGGGTGCTCGGGGACCGAGCCGGTGCGCGCGGTCTTCAACCCGGGCAGCGCGCGGACGCTCGCCGTCTCGGCGATGGAGCCCCA
>SCTD01000195.1 GCA_004299215.1 Frankiales bacterium
CTCGGCTTTCTGAACCTTGGCGGCGCCGGTGAAGTCCGATCTCGAGCTCGCGCTCGACGCCGCGGCCGACGCCGCCGCGGAGCAGCCGGACACCGCCACCACCTTCGCCGCCCTCGGCCTGCCCGAGCGGCTCGTCATCGCGCTGGCCCGTCGCGGCATGGAGGCACCCTTCGCCATCCAGACGCGCGCCATCCCCGACGCCCTCACCGGCCGCGACGTCCTCGGCCGCGGCGCGACCGGCTCCGGCAAGACGCTGGCCTTCGGCCTGCCGATGCTGGCGCGGCTGTCCGCCAGCCGCCCCGCCGAGCGGCTGCGCGGCACCCCCCGCGGGCTCGTGCTGGTCCCGACCCGTGAGCTGGCCCAGCAGGTGTCCGACGCGCTCGCGCCGCTGGCGCAGGCGCTCGACCTGAAGGTCACCACCGTCTACGGCGGCGCCTCGATGGGCCGCCAGATCGACCAGCTGCGCCGCGGCGTCGACGTCGTCGTCGCCACACCTGGCCGGCTGCAGGACCTCATCGAGCAGCGCGAGTGCACGCTCGCGAAGCTCGAGATCACCGTCCTCGACGAGGCCGACCACATGGCCGACCTCGGCTTCATGCCGGCGGTCACGACGCTGCTCGACATGACCGCGCCCGGCACGCAGCGGCTGCTCTTCTCCGCGACGCTCGACCGGGGTGTCGACAAGCTGGTCCGCCAGTACCTCGTCGACCCGGCCATCCACGCCGTCGCGACCGCCGAGTCGCACGTCACGACGATGGACCACCGCGTCTACGCCGTGCAGGGCGACGCCAAGGTCGACATCGCCGCCGAGATCGGGGCCCGCCCGGGCCGCACGCTGTTCTTCGTCCGGACCAAGCACGGCGCGGACCGCCTCGCGATGCAGATGCGCAAGGTCGGCGTCCAGGCGGCTGCCATCCACGGCAACCTCACGCAGAACGCCCGCAAGCGCGCTCTCGAGGACTTCGCGAGCGGCCACGCCCGCGTGCTCGTGGCGACCGACGTCGCCGCCCGCGGCATCCACGTCGACGACGTCGACCTGGTCGTGCACTTCGACCCGCCGGCCGACCACAAGGACTACCTGCACCGGTCCGGCCGCACGGCGCGCGCCGGTGCCAGCGGGACCGTGCTGTCGATGGTGACCAGCGACCAGGTCCGGGACCACCAGCGCATGCGCGAGCGCGCCGGCGTCCAGGTCAGCGCGCAGTCCGTCGTCGTCGGGCACCCGGCCGTCCGCGAGCTGGCCGAGTCCGGCGAGCCGATCGAGGTCACGCCCCGCGCGCCGTACGTCGCCCGTCCGCAGGGCGAGCGTCGCCGCTACAACGGCCCGCGCACGTCGGGATCCCCGTCGGCCGGACGTGGCGCGAGCTCCGGCCGCCCCCGTCCGGCCCGCACCTCCTAGCCGCCTCCTTCCCGTTTCCCCAGCACCGGAGTGCTGGGGAAACGGGAAAGAGTGTTGTTGTGCGTTCAACTATCGGGGTACGATGGGCGCATGACGCGCTGGTTGGACGAGGAGCAGCAGCGGGCCTGGCGTGCCTACCTCGGCGCGGTGGCCCGCCTGCACGCCGGACTCGACGCGCAGCTGCAGGCCGACGCCGGCATGCCGCACGGCTACTACGAGCTCCTCGTACGCCTGTCGGAGTCGCCGGACCGGCGCATGCGGATGAGCGCGCTGGCCGACGCCGCCGCGTCGTCGCGCAGCCGGCTGTCGCACGCCGTGGCGCAGCTCGAGGGGCGCGGCTGGGTCCGCCGCGAGCCCTGCCCGGAGGACCGCCGCGGGCAGATCGCCGTGCTGACCGACGAGGGCTTCGCCGCGCTGGCCGCTGCGGCCCCCGGGCACGTCGAGGAGGTACGCCGCCTGCTCGTGGACAAGCTCACCCCCGAGCAGATGCGCCAGCTCCGCGAGATCTCCGAGGCGATCCTCACCGACGGGTGAGACGGGGATCTCAGGCGGTGCGCACCTCGACGGTCGTGTGCAGCGCCGCCGGCGCGTGCGACGGCACCAGGGGAGCCTTCGGGGCGATCGGCTCGAGCCGCCGGTACGGCTCACCGACCGGTGGGCGCAGGTCGGCCTCGCCGCGGTTCGGCCACAGCGACGCGGCCCGCTCGGCCTGCGCCGTGATGGTCAGCGACGGGTTCACGCCCAGGTTGGCCGAGATCGCCGCACCGTCGACGACGTAGAGCTCCTCGTAGCCGTAGACCCGGTGGTAGGGGTCGATGACGCCGGTCTCGGGGGAGTCGCCGATCGTGCAGCCACCGATGAAGTGCGCCGTCATCGGGATGTTCGCGAGGTCACCCACGGTGCCGCCCGGCTCGCCGCCGATCGTCGCGGCCATCCGGCGGACCGCGTCGTTGGCGACCGGGATCCACGTCGGGTTCGGCGCCCCGTGCCCCTGCCGCGAGGTGAGGCGGCCGCGCTTCCAGGAGGTCGTGATCGAGTTGTCGAGCGTCTGCATGACCAGCGCGATGATCGTGCGCTCGGACCAGCGGTAGGGCAGGAGCGCCTTCAGCTTCAACGGGTTCCGCGCCATGATCAGCAGCGCCTTGAGCCACCGCGGCGTGCGTCCGCCCCCGTCGGTGAGCACCGTCTGCAGCAGGCCCATCGCGTTGCTGCCCTTGCCGTAGCGCACCGGCTCGACGTGGGTCACCGCGTCGGGGTGGAAGGACGACGTGATCGCCACCCCCTGGCTGAAGTCCTCGGTGACGGTCGGTGTCGCGGCCCCGAGCAGCGACTCGGAGTTGGTGCGGGTGAGCACCCCGAGCCGGTCGGACACCTTCGGCAGGACGCCCTTGGCCTTCATCCGGTGCAGCAGCTTCTGCGTGCCGAGCGTCCCCGCGGCCAGCACGACGGAGTCGGCGGTCAGGGTGCGCCGGCCCCGGGGCAGCGGACCCGTACGCACCGTGTCGACCGCCCAGCCACCGCGTGGCAGCGGACGCACCGCGCGCACCGTCGTGTCCGGGATCACCTGCGCCCCAGCCGCTTCCGCGAGGTAGAGGTAGTTCTTCACCAGCGTGTTCTTGGCGTTGTGCCGGCAGCCGGTCATGCAGGCGCCGCACTCGATGCAGCCGTTGCGCTCCGGACCGGCTCCGCCGAAGTACGGG
>SCTD01000196.1 GCA_004299215.1 Frankiales bacterium
CTCCAGCAGGTCCGCGATCAGGCTCTGCATGTAGACCGCGTTGACGCTGATCCGTTCGAGGTAGTGCGGTCCCTCCCCGGTGAGCTCGCTGCCGTGCTCGGAGCGGAGCACGTCGAGGTAGCCGAGGACGGAGATCAGCGGGCTGCGCAGGTCGTGGGAGACGCTGTACAGCAGCGTCTCCAGCTCCGCGTTGGCCGCCTCGGCGCCCCGACGGCTCACCTGCTCGCGCTCGAAGAGCTGCGCCCGCTGCAGGGCGAGGTCGACGAGGTTGCCGACGCGGTCGAGCAGGACGGCCTCGTCGTCGCCGAAGACCGGGGCCCGCCGCCCGGCCTGCACGACGAGCCAGCCGGAGCTGAGCTGCGCGAGCAGGAGCTCGGCGTCCGGGCTGCCCACCGCACGACCGTCGGGGTGCGCGGCGAGCGTGTCGGTCAGCCGCTGCAGCCTCTCCGGAGTGAGCCCGACCGTGCGTACCGGCCGCGCGTGCTCGTCGAGCAGCGCGGCACCGCCACCGCCGAAGACCCGGCCGACCACGGGCACGATCGTCTCGGCCACCTCCTCGCGACTCAGCGCGCGCATCAGGCCCCGCTCGGCGCTGGAGAGGGCGACCAGGTCGGGCTGGCGCCACATCAGGCGCAGGACCGGGGGCGGCAGGAAGGCCAGCGCGAAGAGCACGATGGCGAGCAGACCGAGCAGCGAGACGAGGACCTGGAACGCGGTGGGCGTCTCCGATCCGGCGGCGCCCGAGATCACCAGGGTGAGCGCCAGCAGCAGACCGCCCGTGCTCAGGGACCGCATCCGCTGACGGACGACGGACGACTGCCCCCGACCGGCCCGCCACAGGCCCACGGCCGCCACGACGCAGGCGACCGTCCAGCCGGCCAGCACCAGGACGAGGTAGGAGCTGTACCAGGAGGGGTGCGGCGCGCCCTCCTCCGGCAGCGGCGGTGCGGCGATGGTCGCGACCCACTGCGCGCCCACCATCGCGGCGATCGCCAGGTGCGTCCGGTCGCTCACACCACCCAGCGCCCAGGTGAAGCGCACCAGGAGGTACGGGATGGTGAGCAGGACGCAGACCAGCACGTCGACGTAGACCGCTCCCCAGCCGGACATCACGTCGTCGGGCTGCAGGTAGCTGCTCCCGATGACCAGCGCGACGACGGCGAAGACGCCGAAGGCGCTGCCGGTCGCGCCGGAGCGGTGCCGGCGCCAGCGGAGGGCGAGCGCCGTCGCGACGACGAGGCAGAGCAGCAGCTCGAGGCCGCTCACGACCTCGAGGAAGACGGCGAGCCCGCCAGACTCGTCCGTCATCGTCGCTCTCCTCGTCGTCCGTTGCGCACCGGCGTCCCCTCGTCGGGCCACGGCGGTCGAGAGCTCGGCAGGTCCACCAGCAGCGGCGGCACGCCGCCCGCCGGTCCGGTCGTCCACGCCCAGTCGGCTGCGTGCGGCTCGACCGCGCGCCCCCACAGCCAGCCCTGCGCGTGGCGCAGGCCCAGCCGCGCGAGTGCCTCGCGCTGGGCCAGGGTCTCCACGCCCTCGGCGATCACGCCGAGGCCGAGGGTGCGAGCCAGGGCCAGCACCGCCGTCACGATGGCCTCACCGGGGCCGCCGTCGTCGACCGCCGCGACGAACGAGCGGTCGACCTTGAGGAGGTCGACCGGGAGGCTGAGCAGGTAGGCGAGCGAGGAGTAGCCGGTGCCGAAGTCGTCGATGGCGACGGACACCCCGAGCGAGCGGAGCTGCTCGAGGACGCGCGAGCTGGCGTCGGCGTCCTCCATCACGACGGTCTCGGTCACCTCGAGGCAGAGCAGGTGCGACGGCAGCCCGCTGGCCCCCAGCGCCTCTCCGACCACCTGGGTCAGCTGCGGGTCCGCGAGCTGCCGCGCCGACAGGTTGACCGCCACGTTGAGCGGCTCGAGACGGGCGGCGTTCCACTGCGCGGTCACCTGGCAGGCCGTGCGCAGCACCGCGGCGCCCAGCGGGACGATCAGCCCGGTCTCCTCGGCGTGCGGGATGAACTCCTCGGGCGCCAGGACGCCGCGCTCCGGGTGGTGCCACCGGACGAGGGCCTCCGACCCCAGCACGATCCCCGTACCGGGGTGGACGACGGGCTGGAAGTGCACCTTCAGCACGTCGGTCTGCAGCGCCGCGTTCAGCTCGCTCTGGATCCGCAGCCGGGCGGTGGCGCGCTCCCGCATGCCCTCGTCGAACACCTCGAAGCGCGCTCGGCCGCGCTCCTTGGCGCGGTACATCGCGATGTCCGCGTCGCGCACCAGCTCCTCGGGGTCGACCGGGTCACCCGGCCGCGCGGTGGCGACGCCCATGCTCGCCGTCACGGTCACGCCGGCGAGGTCGTCGTCGTGGTCGCCCTCGACCGCGACCGGCTCCTCGATCACCGTGGCCAGCCGCGCGACGATGTCGAGCACGTCCTCCTCGTCGCGCACGCGCTCGCACAGGACCACGAACTCGTCGCCGCCGAAGCGGGCGAGCGTGTCGGTCGGGCGGAGCGCCCGCTCCAGCGCGCGGGCCACGCCGACCAGCAGGCGGTCACCCGTGGCGTGGCTGCGGCTGTCGTTGACCCACTTGAAGCGGTCGACGTCGAGGAAGACGACCGCGACCAGCGAGCGGTCCTCGCGGGGCGCGGCCAGCACGCGTGCCAGCCGGTCGAGCAGCACCTCGCGGTTGACGAGCCCGGTGAGCGTGTCGTGCAGCGCCTGGTGGGCCAGCAGGTCCTCGGTGCTCTTCTGCTCGGTGATGTCCTGCATGGTGCCCAGCACGCGCACCGGGTTGCCGTCCTCGTCCCACCCGGCCGCGGTCATGTGGCCCTGGATCCACCGGGTGCTGCCGCTGCGCAGGACGAGCCGGTGACGTACGACGACCGGCGAGTCCTCGGCCGCCTCGATCGAGAAGAGCGCGCCCGCCTCGCCGCGGTCCTCCTCGGCGACCAGCGCGAGGTAGCGGTCGAAGGCCTCCACGCCGCTCACGTCCGACAGCCCGGTCAGGCGCTGCAGCTCGTCCGACCAGAGCACCTCGCCGGTGAGGACGTCCCACTCCCAGCTGCCGAGCCGGGCCAGCCGCTGCGCCTCGGACAGCTGCACCTCGCGCAGCTGCAGCGTCGACCCGAGCTGGGCCTGCCGCCGCTCGGCCTCCTGCCGCTGCGCCCGCTCCATCGCGAACAGCACGGCTCGGGCGACGGCGTCCGGCGCGTGCTGGCCCTTGACGAGGTAGTCCTGAGCACCGACCTGCAGCGCCTGGATGCCCATGGCGTTGCTGTCCAGGCCGGTCAGCACCACGATGGGCACCGAGGCGTCCGCGGCGCGGAGGGCGTGCAGCGCCTCCATCCCCGACGCGTCCGGCAGCGACAGGTCGAGCAGCACGCAGCGCACGTCACCCTGCGCCACGCGCTCGGTGGCGTCGGACGCGGTGCTGAGGTGGACGACGACCAGCCCGAGCCCACCGTGGTCGACCAGGCCGCGGCGCACCAGGAACGCGTGGTCGGGGTCGTCCTCGACCAGGAGCAGGACGCCAGGGACGCGCGCGGCGTCGCCGTCGGTCATCCGGGTCCTCTCGGGGCAGGGGTGCGTGCTCGGGGACACAGGGCCCACTGTCGAGGATCCGGCGTGCATGTGCGTTGCGCCATGGTCCCAAGTGACCAATTTCCGCCCGGTTCGACCCACGCAGGCACGCCCGCGGGCTGCAGTCCCGGGTGGCGCCGGGCGTCACCGGGTGGAGCTCGACGACGACCCGCTGGTCGACGAGCGGGTGCCCGGCATCCGAGGACGGCCGCGACGTCGTGCGCTACCGTCGCCACGTGCGCACCTCGCGATTTCTCTACGGCCACCGGACTCCGG
>SCTD01000197.1 GCA_004299215.1 Frankiales bacterium
CCGATCCCCGAGACGGAGGAGGGTCCGTGCTGGTCCGCGAGGTCATGACACCCGCCGTGCTCACCGTGGGGCCCGCTCACACGATCCGGCAGGTCGCCACGCTCATGCGCGAGCGCCACGTGGGGGCGGCCGTGGTCCTCGACCCCGACCTCGACGGACCGGGGATCATCACCGAGCGCGACGTCCTCGAGGCGGTCGCCGAGGGCGAGGACCTGGACCGCGAGGTCGCGGCCGACCACCTCACCCGCGACGCCGTCGTGGGCCTGCCCGAGTGGGACCTCGACAGGGCCGCCGCGACCATGGTCGCCGGTGGCTTCCGGCACCTGGTGATCTGCGATGCCAGCGAGGTCGTCGGGGTGCTCTCGGTCCGCGACATCGTGCGCGTCTGGTCGCAGGCGCGGAGCGGGTCCACCGGCTGATCGGCGCCCGGCTAGCCTGCCGGGCGATGCCCGCCAGCCTCGATGGCGACGACCTCGTCTTCAGCCACCCCGATCCGAGCGGCGTGCTGTCCGGGATCCGGCTGCAGCAGGACGTCCGCATCCCCGGCGAGCAGCTGGAGTTCACCCGGGCCGACGGCGGGTGGGTGCTGCGGGTGCCCCGGCCGGGCGTCGACCGCATGGAGTACTCCTTCGAGCTGCAGCACCGCGACGGCGGGAGCGAGTGGGTGTGCGATCCCGGCAACCCGCTGCGCGTGGGCGGGGCGTTCGGCGACAAGTCCGTGCTGGAGCTGCCGGAGTACTCCGCGCCCGCGTGGACGACGTCGGACCCGCCTCGCGGCCGGCGGCGCGAGACCGCCGTGTCCAGCAGGGGGCTGGCGCACGACGTGCCCTGCGTGCTGTGGTCCGCGGCCGGTCTGGGTGACGCCGACGAGGCGCCGCTGCTGGTCGTGCACGACGGACCCGAGTACGACGCCCTGGCCGGGCTCACGCACTTCCTCGACGCCATGGTCGAGGCGCGCAGGCTGCCGCCGATGCGCGCCGCGCTGCTCTCTCCCGTCGACCGCAACGAGACCTACAGCGCCTCCACGACGTACGGCCGTGCCCTTGCCCTCGGACTCGTGCCGCGGCTTGCCGCCGAGGTCCCGACCGGGGCCGTGCTCGGCATGGGGGCGAGCCTGGGCGGCCTCGCGATGCTGCAGGCGCAGCGCGCCCATCCCGGCGTCTTCGCGGGGCTCTACCTGCAGAGCAGCAGCTTCTTCCACCGCGTCCTCGACGAGCAGGAGAGCGGCTTCGAGCGCTTCAGCCGCATCGCCGGCTTCGTCGACTCGGTGCTGCGTGCCGGTCCGGCCGTCGACCCCGTGCCGGTGGTCATGTCCTGCGGCGTGATCGAGGAGAACGTCGAGAACAACCGGCTGATGACCCGTGCGCTGCATGCGCAGGGCTACGACACCCGGCTGGTGGAGAACCGCGACGTGCACACCTACACCGGCTGGCGAGACACCTTCGACCCGAACCTCGTCGACCTGGTGCGGCGCGTCCTCCAGGGGCCGTCACATGCGGCGTGACGTGGTCGAGCTGTGGTCGCCCGAGCTGGGCTGGTCGCCGCGGGTCATCGCCTACGGGTCGTACGGCCGGCCGGTCCTGGTCTTCCCCTCGTCCGAGGGGCGGGCGGAGGACTACGAGTCCAACGGCATGGTCGACGCCGTCCGCCCGCTGGTCGACGCCGGGCGGGTCAAGCTCTACTGCCTGGACTCCTGGGACGGCGGCAGCTGGTACCGCGACGACCTGCCGCTGGAGGAGCGCGCCCGGCGGCACGAGGCGTACGAGCGCTGGGTCGTCGAGGGCGCCGTGCCGTACGTCGACGCGGACTGCGGCGGGCGCCAGGACATGATCGTGACCGGCTGCAGCTTCGGGGCCTACCACGCCGCCAACCTGGCGCTGCGGCGCGCCGACCTGTTCCCGCTGGCGCTGTGCTTCTCCGGTGTCTACGACCTCTCGGTGCTCGGGTGGGGTGAGCGCGGCACGTCCTTCCACCTCAACAACCCGCTGTGGTCGCTGGGTGCGGCCGAGGGCGACCACCTCGACTGGCTCCGCTCGCGCCTGTCGCTGCTGCTGGTCTGCGGGCAGGGGCAGTGGGAGGACACCACCGGCGCGCTGGACAGCACCGTCGCCTTCGGCCGGCTGTGCCAGGAGAAGGCCCTGCGCGTGGAGGTCGACCTCTGGGGGCACGACGTACCGCACGACTGGCCGTCCTGGCGCGCCCAGCTCGCCCACCACCAGCCCCGCTTCGTCTAGGGAGAGGCCCCGCATGGCTGACCGAAGGCACCTGCTGGGCCTGCTGCTGGGCACCGAGGAGGACTGGCCGAGCGCGTTCGAGTCGCTGGTCCGACGGCTCGACCCTGCACTGCGCGCCGGAGGCGACACCCACCGCTTCGACGTCGAGCGCATCACCATCGAGCCGTTCGACCTGCGCCAGCCCTCCCGCTACGCGCTCGTCGTGGACCGCCTCGCGTACTGGTACTACGTGCCGCGCGAGTGGCTGAAGAAGGTCGCGCTGCTCGACGACGTCTACCTGCTCAACAACCCGTTCACCTTCCAGTCGATGGAGAAGCACGCCGCCTACTGCGCGATGATCCGGCTCGGCCTGAAGGTGCCCGAGACCTGGCTGGTGCCGCACAAGCAGCCGCCGGACAACCCCCGCTTCCCGTACACCGCGGCGAAGTACAACACGCCGTTCGACCTGCGGGAGGTCGCGGCGAAGGTCGGCTACCCGCTCTGGATGAAGCCGTACGACGGAGGCGCCTGGGTCGGGGTCTCCCGGATCCGTGACGAGGCTGAGCTGCAGCGGGCGTACGACGAGAGCGGCCAGCGGCTGATGCACCTGCAGGCCAGCGTCGAGGGCTTCGACGTCTTCGCCCGGTCGCTGTCGATCGGTGCCGAGACGATGGTGATGAAGTTCGCGCCGGACCGACCGCAGCACGACCGGTACAGCGTCAGCCACGACTTCCTCGACGCCGCGACAGGGGAGGAGGTCGTGACGATCGGCAAGGTCGTGAACGCCTTCTTCAAGTGGGAGTTCAACTCCTGCGAGACCCTCGTACGCGGCCGCGAGGTGCACCCGATCGACTACGCGAACGCCTGCCCCGACGTCAGTCTCACGTCGCTGCACTACTACTTCCCGTGGGCGATGACGTCTCTGGTGAAGTGGTCGATGTTCTGCACCGCCACCGGCCGGACACCGCGGGTCGACCTCGACACCCGCCGCTGGTACGAGATCGCCGACTCCGACCGGTCCTACGCCGAGAAGCTCGGCGCCTACCGGGAGCTGGCCGACGACTACTTCGAGACCGAGCGCTACCAGGAGTTCGTCACGAAGCAGCTCGGCGACCTCGACGCCGTCGCGCACGACTACTTCTCCTCGCGCGACTTCGACGACCTGCTCGTGGAGACGGTCCGGTCGACCTTCCCGGCGCACGAGCACGAGCAGTTCGTCGCGCACTACCGCGGGCTGCTCGGCGCCTGGGTGTCCGACGCCGGCCAGGGCTAGCTCGGGACCCGGCCCTCCCAGACCGACCGGGCGCCCGACTCGCCGGCCCGGTAGACCGTGACGACCGTTCCCGCGGCGACGACCAGGGCGAGGACCGCGGCGAGGACACGCAGCAGTCCGGTGTCCAGGCGGCTGCCCAGCCACCACACCGCCGCCGCGACCACGGCGAGCGCGACGACCCAGGGCAGCAGCCCCTCGCCGAGCTCGGCGTGGCGGCGCACCGGTGCGGACTCGCCGACCCGGTCGCGCAACCAGTTCCCGGCGCTCGTGGTGACCGGCACGACGGCCAGGGCGCCCAGGGCCAGCGCCAGCGGGAGTGGCCCGAGCCGGACGCGGGCAGCCGGCCAGGCGGCCACCAGGAGCACGGCCAGCGCGGCCGTCGGCACCAGGACGACGGTCACGTGCACGACCAGGACGTGGAGCGGAAGCCCGTCGATCTCACCCATGCTGCTGTCCTACATCACGCAGTGGGCTCCCGAGTAGCCTCGGGTCGATCCCCCACCCCCTGGCAAGGAGCTCTCCCCGCGTGCGCATCGCCCGCTTCGCCCGCTCCGGCGACATCTCTTTCGGCTTCGTGCAGGGCGACCCGGACGTGCCGGGCGACCTGGTCGTCGCGCCCCTGACGGGCCACCCGCTCTTCGACCCCACGCCGACGGGCGAGGTGGTTCCGCTGTCGTCGGTGCGGCTGCTGGCGCCCACACAGCCGATCAACGTCGTCTGCATCGGCAAGAACTACGCCGACCACGTGCGCGAGATGGCCGGTACGACAAGCGGTCCGAGCGAGTCGGGCGTGCCGACGGTGTTCCTCAAGCCCGCGACCTCGGTCATCGGGCCGGACGACCCCATCCGGCTCCCTGTGGGTGCCGGCCGGGTCGACCACGAAGGGGAGCTGGCCGTCGTGATCGGCAAGCCTGCCCGGGACCTCACGCCGGAGAACGCGCTGGCGCACGTCTGGGGCTACACGGCCGCGAACGACGTCACCGCCCGCGACCAGCAGAAGAGCGACGGGCAGTGGACCCGCGGCAAGGGGCACGACACCTTCTGCCCGCTCGGGCCCTGGATCGAGACCGACCTGGACGCGGCGGACCTGCGGGTGCGCTGCGAGGTCGACGAGGTGCTCCGGCAGGACGGCCGGACCCGCGACCTGCTGCACGACGTGCCCGCGGTGCTGGCCTTCATCACCTCCTTCATGACCCTGCTGCCCGGTGACGTGGTGCTCACCGGGACTCCCGCCGGCGTCGGGCCGTTGGAGCCGGGCAACGTCGTGGAGGTCTCGGTCGAGGGCATCGGCACGCTGCGCAACCCGGTGGTGTCGCGGTGAGCGTGCGGGTGCGCGTCGCCCCGTCCCCGACGGGTGACCCTCACGTCGGCACGGCGTACATGTCCCTGTTCAACCTCGCCTTCGCGCGCCAGCAGGGTGGCCAGTTCGTGCTGCGCGTCGAGGACACCGACCGGGCGCGCTTCCGCGAGGACAGCGAGCGGCAGGTCTACGACACCCTGCGCTGGCTCGGCCTGGACTGGGACGAGGGGCCCGACAAGGGCGGGCCGTACTCCCCCTACCGCCAGAGCGAGCGGCTCGAGACCTACCGGCCGCACGTCGACCGGTTGCTCGCCGACGGCCACGCCTACCTGTGCTGGTGCTCGGGAGAGCGGCTCACGGCGATGCGCGAGGAGCAGCAGAAGCGCAAGGTGCCGACCGGCTACGACCGGCTCTGCCACGGCAAGAGCGAGGCGGAGCGGGCTGCCCTGCCGGGCTTCTCGCCGACGCCGGTCGTACGCATGCTCGTCCCCGACGACCCGCCGCTGTCCTTCGTCGACCTGATCCGCGGAGAGGTGCACGCGCCGCGCCCGGACGACCAGGTGATCCTCAAGGGCGACGGCTTCCCGACCTACCACCTGGCCGTCGTCGTCGACGACCACCTGATGGGCATCACGCACGTCGTGCGCGGCGAGGAGTGGATCTCCTCCACGCCCAAGCACCTGCTGCTGTTCGACTGGCTCGGCTGGGAGCGGCCGCAGTTCGCGCACATGCCGCTGCTGCGCAACGTCGACAAGAGCAAGATCTCCAAGCGCAAGAACCCGGCCGCGCGGCTCACCTGGTTCCAGGAGCAGGGCTACCTGCCCGAGGCGCTGCTGAACTTCCTGGGGCTGCTGGGCTACTCGCTGCCGTCGGGGGAGGAGGTCTTCTCCTTCGCCGAGATGTCGGCGAGCTTCGACTGGGGGCGCGTCAACACGGTGGGTCCCGTGTTCGACCTCGACAAGCTCGGCTGGCTCAACGGGCACTACGTCCGCGAGCTGTCCGAGGAGGACTTCGCAGCGCGGGCGCTGCCGTTCCTGCAGGGCGCCGGCCTGGTGTCCTCCCCGCCGTCTGCGGAGGAGCTGGCCACGCTGGCCGGCGTCGTGCCGCTGGTGCAGACCCGCGTCGCCGTGCTGTCCGAGCTGCCGGACCTGGTGCGGTTCCTGTTCGTGCCGGAGTCGGACTTCGCGGTCGACCCCGCCGCCGCTGCCAAGGCCCTCGGCGAGGGGAGCGCGGCGGTGCTCACGGCGGCCGCTGACGCGCTCGAGGGCGTGACCGACTGGAACGCGTCGACCGTCCAGGCGGCGATCGACGGAGCCCTGCTCGAGGACGGCCTCGGGCTCAAGCGCGGCAAGGCCTACACGCCGCTGCGCGCCGCCGTCTGCGGGGCGTCCATCGCGCCCCCGCTGCCGGAGTCGATCGCCCTCCTCGGCCGGGATCGCGCGCTGCGCCGGCTCCGCGCAGCCGCGTCGCCCGCCGCGGGCATCCGGTAGTCTCTTCGGCGGACCGCTGGGGCGACCCTCCGGCGGACTCCATGGGGTATGGGGTAATTGGCAGCCCGACGGTTTCTGGTTCCGTTAGTCTTGGTTCGAGTCCAGGTACCCCAGCGCACCACCCGATCAGCTAGCCTGCATCGGACAAGTTCATATCGCCGCGCCCCCATCGTCTAGCGGCCCAGGACGCCGCCCTCTCACGGCGGTAGCACGGGTTCAAATCCCGTTGGGGGTACCAGCAGTACCGTTCAGAGAGCCCGTTGTCCCGTCTGGGGCGGCGGGCTCTCTGCTTCGCTCGTCGGCGCCTGCGGCCAGGGAGCACCGGTCTCCGGATCGAGGTCCAGCCCCAAGGTGCGGACCGCCTCCCGGTCGTAGCGTCGGATGAGCTCGAAGGCGAAGGCGAGCTTGTCTGCGACCCTCGCCCCCGTCGGCTGGAAGCGTGACCACAGCTCGAGGTTCTCGAGCCGGTTGTCGCTCCTGTCGCCGTTGCGGTGGTGCACGCTCTCGTCGCTGCGCAGCGGTCGACCCAGAGCGCGCGCCATGACGAGACGGTGCTCCGTCTCGGGCGTCTTGCCGCCGGTGAGCCACCGGTCCTCTGCCGGCACCGGCACACTCCGGTATCCGTTCCGGACGAAGCCGGTGCCGGGAGCCTCGCGAAGAGGCACGTCCGGATCGACGGTCCCGTTGGTCAGCAGTCGCTGTCGATGCGGCTGGCAGAGGCCGCGTCCAGCGACAGGTCTGGCACAGCCGGCGACGCTGCAGCAGCTCCGTCCGGATCGTCCCAGGGGGACGTCTTCCTGAACGTCACCGGTGCGCGTCCAGCGCAGGTAGTGGCCGTGGCACCAGCCGCGGGTCACCGCGGCCCGTTGGCAGCCCTCGACGGCGCAGAGCGCCGGCGTCCGGTCCGGCTGGACCGCGCCGTGGCGCAGCAGCTGCTTGTAATGGCGGGAGCAGTGCCCCCGCGCGTAGACGTTCCGGTCGCAACCGCCGGCAGCGCACGCTGACGCAGAGCCCATCCGCACCACCTCCGGCGACAGCCTCGCCGAGGGGTACGACAGATCAGCCCGCGACCAGCCGCAGCCGCGGAGCAGCCGCCAGGCCGAGCTCCGCCGGCGTGCCCCAGGAGCCGAGCAGCGCGTCCAGCAGCTCCGCCGGCAGGTGCCGTACGGGTGCGCCCGCGATCGCCGCCACGACGGCCTCGTTGCGCAGCCGCAGCGCCTCCAGGTCCACGGGCGCGGGGGAGCGGCGGCGGGCAGCGGTCCGTGTCGACGAGGTCATGTCGCAAGAGTGGCCGGGCGACGCGAGCCCGACCATGGCCCGTTGTGACCGTTTCTGCCCTAGTTCGTACGGGTCGGTCCCGTGGTCCGGGCCGGACTCCCCACAACCGATCATCCAGGGCGGCCCGCTCAGCCGCGGGCCAGCTCGGCGGCCGCGGCGCAGACGGCGTCGGCGTGCAACCGCCCGGGGAAGCGGGTGAGCCGCTCCAGCGGGCCGCTGACGCTGACGGCGGCCACCACCCGGCCGTCCCTCGTCCGCACCGGCGCCGACACCGACGCCACGCCCGACTCGCGCTCCGCGACGGAGTGCGCCCACCCGCGCCGCCGCACCTCGGACAGCGTCCGCGGGGTGAACGCGGCGGAGCGCACCAGCGGGTCGTCCGGCGCCCAGGCCAGCAGCACCTGGGCAGCCGACCCGGCGGTCATCGGCAGGGACGTGCCGACCGGCACGGTGTCCCGCAGCCCGCTGCCGCGCTCGGCGGCGGCCACGCAGACGCGCCGGTCGCCCTGCCGCCGGTAGAGCTGGGCGCTCTCACCGGTCACGTCTCGCAGCCGGGCCAGCACGGCCCCCGCGCGCTCCAGCACGGCGTCGCCGACGGGCCCGCCGGCCAGCTCGCCGAGCCGCGGCCCGATCCGCCAGCGACCCTCCCGGTCACGGGCCAGCAGCCGGTGCACCTCCAGCGCCACGGCCAGCCGGTGCACCGTCGCCCGCGACAGCCCCGTCCGCTCGACCAGGGTCGCGAGCGTGGTGGCCCCCGACTCCACCGCCTCGAGCACGAGGACGGACTTGTCGAGGACGCCGACTCCGCTAGTGTGTTCCACACACTGACACTACGTTCTCACATGCTGGGATGTCGACCATGGGGCGCACGCTCGCGGAGAAGGTCTGGGACGCACACGTCGTGCGTCGTGCCGAGGGCGAGCCCGACCTCGTCTACATCGACCTGCACCTGGTGCACGAGGTGACCAGCCCGCAGGCCTTCGACGGCCTGCGCCTGGCGGGCCGCACCGTCCGCCGGCCCGACCTGACCCTCGCCACCGAGGACCACAACGTCCCGACCACGGGCCTCACCATCGACGACCCAGTGAGCCGCACCCAGGTCGAGACGCTCCGCAAGAACTGCGCGGAGTTCGGCATCCGGCTGCACCCGATGGGCGACGCGGGCCAGGGGATCGTGCACGTCATCGGCCCGCAGCTCGGCATCACCCAGCCCGGCATGACGATCGTCTGCGGCGACAGCCACACCAGCACCCACGGCGCGTTCGGGGCGCTCGCCTTCGGGATCGGCACCAGCGAGGTCGAGCACGTCCTCGCGACGCAGACCCTCCCGCTCGTCCGGCCGAGGACGATGGCCGTCAACGTCGAGGGCCGGCTGCAGCCCGGCGTCAGCGCCAAGGACCTCGTGCTCGCCCTCATCGCCCAGGTCGGCACCGGCGGCGGGCAGGGCCACGTGGTCGAGTACCGCGGTGAGGCCATCCGCGCGCTCTCCATGGAGGGCCGGATGACGGTCTGCAACATGAGCATCGAGTGGGGCGCGCGGGCGGGGATGATCGCCCCCGACGAGACGACGTACGCCTACCTGAAGGGCCGTCCCCACGCCCCCCAGGACTGGGACGCCGCCGTCGCCGCCTGGGACGCCCTGCGCACGGACGAGGACGCGACGTACGACAAGGAGGTCGTCCTCGACGCCTCGTCCGTCACGCCCTTCGTCACCTGGGGGACCAACCCGGGCCAGGGCGTCCCGCTCGGCGGGAGCGTCCCCGACCCGCAGTCGCTGCCGGCCGGCAACGAGCGGGACGCGGCCGAGCGAGCGCTGGCCTACATGGGCCTGACGGCGGGCACCCCCATGCGCGAGATCGCCGTGGACACGGTCTTCCTCGGTTCCTGCACCAACGGGCGGATGGAGGACCTGCGCGCCGCGGCGGAGGTGCTGCGGGGGCGGAAGGTCGCCGACGGCGTGCGCGCGATGGTCGTCCCCGGCTCGATGCTGGTGAAGCTCCAGGCAGAGCAGGAGGGCCTGGACGAGGTCTTCCGCGCGGCCGGCTTCGACTGGCGCAACGCGGGCTGCTCGATGTGCCTGGGCATGAACCCCGACATCCTCCAGCCGGGGGAGCGCAGCGCCTCCACGAGCAACCGCAACTTCGAGGGCAGGCAGGGTCGCGGTGGACGCACCCACCTGGTCTCGCCCGAGGTGGCCGCCGCCACCGCCGTCGCCGGCCGGCTGGCCGCGCCCGCCGACCTGACGGAGGTCTGAGCCGTGGAGCCGTTCACCACCCACACCGGCAGGGCCGTCGCGCTGCGCCGCAGCGACGTCGACACCGACCAGATCATCCCGAGCGACTGGCTGAAGCGGGTCGAGCGCACCGGCTTCGGCGCCGGGCTCTTCAGCCAGTGGCGCGAGGACCCCGGCTTCGTCCTCAACCTCCCGCAGCACGCCGGGGCCAGCATCCTGGTCGCCGGCAAGAACTTCGGGACCGGCTCGTCGCGCGAGCACGCCGTCTGGGCGCTCACCGACTTCGGATTCCGGGCCGTCGTCAGCGAGCGCTTCGCCGACATCTTCCGCAGCAACGCCTTGAAGGGCGGCCTGCTGCCGGTGCAGCTCACCGCCGCGGCGGTCGCCGCCCTGATGGACCGCCTCGAGCGGGACCCGGACCTCGCGGTGACCGTCGACCTCGACCGCCGGGAGCTCCGCGCCGGCGACCTCGTCGAGGCCTTCCCGCTCGACGACTTCACCCGGTGGCGCCTCATGGAGGGCCTCGACGACATCGGCCTGACCCTGCGCGCGGAGGACGAGATCGCGTCGTACGAAGCGACTCGCCCGGAGCATCTGCCCACGGCGACGTCGCCCGGTCCGTGACGGACGACGCCGCGCAGGAGCTGGCGATCCGGCTTCGTGACGCCCACCGCCGGATCGCCTCGCTCGACCTCCCTGAGAGCGAGAAGTCCCGTGTGGCAAGGAGACTCATCGCGCTGAGTGACGTCGCGAAGACCGATCTCACCCGGGCGTCGGCCCGGTTGGACCGGCTCCTGGCCGACCTGGACGGTGGCTGACCGGCTCCAAACTCCTTGCGACACAACAAACTCGGAGTGCCCAGGTCGTTGTGGACAGGCGCTTTGAGCCCTAGCCTGCGCGGCCAAGGGGCAGAGCGCCTCGGCAGTCCACCGAAGGAGCCCGTCGTGAACAAGTCCGAGCTGATCGAGGCAGTCACCGAGAAGCTCGGTGACCGGAAGACGGCAACCGCCGCCGTCGAGGGCGTCTTCGACGTCATCACCCGCGCGGTCGCCAAGGGCGAGAAGGTCGGCATCAGCGGCTTCGGCGTCTTCGAGCGCGTCGACCGGGCCGCCCGCACCGCGCGCAACCCGGCCACCGGCGCCACCGTGAAGCTGAAGAAGACGTCCGTCCCGAAGTTCCGCCCCGGTCAGAGCTTCAAGGAGTTCGTCAGCGGAGCCAAGAAGCTCCCGACCGCCACGGCCGGCACCCGCGCCGTGACGGCCCGCGCCGGCAGCGCCGCGTCCAAGGCCGCCGCGGCGCCCGCGAAGGCCGCGGCTCCGGCCAAGTCGGCGGCGAAGGCCGCCGCGAAGGCTCCGGCCAAGGCTGCGAAGGCCGTGAAGTCGGCTGCCACCCCGGCGAAGAAGGCCGCGACCAAGGCGCCGGCGAAGAAGGCCGCGACCAAGGCGCCCGCCAAGAAGGCCGCGACCAAGGCGCCCGCCAAGAAGGCCGCGACCAAGGCGCCCGCCAAGAAGGCCG
>SCTD01000022.1 GCA_004299215.1 Frankiales bacterium
AGCGGCAGGTCGAGGGCGGCGGGCCGGGGCGCGAAGGCCGCCGCGGCGCCCAGCGCGACGAGCAGCGCGAGGGCCGCGGTGTGCGGGAGGTCGAGCCCCACAGGCAGCGTGACCGCGGCGGCCAGCAGGAGGACACCCGCAGGCACGGCCGGATCCGTGCGGTGGAGGGCGAGCCCGGCTCCGACCGCGGCGGTCGCGGCTGCTGCCAGCACCGCCGGCGTGACGAGCGTGCCCTCCCACAGCAGCCCGTCGGCGAGGGCCGCGCGGGCGGACGCGCCGTCGGGCAGCTCCCAGCGGTTGCCGAGCCAGGTCAGCGGTGCGAGGACGGCGACGACGGCGTGCTGCGCCACGGCGAGCGCGGACGCGCCGGCGACGGCGAGCGCGCCCAGCACCGGTCCCGTGCGGAGCTGTCGGGGGAGCAGCGCCGCCGCCTGGACGGCGATCAGCGCCACCGCCGCCGGCACCAGGGGTGCCTGGGCGTCGGACAGGTCGGGCCGGGCCACCGCGTGCGCCGCGAGGGCGACGGCCCCGACGGGGACCGCGGAGAGCAGCAGCCGCCAGCCGGCGTCGCGGACGAGAACAGCGGCCCCGGTCACCACGGCAGCCAGGCACAGCAGCGCGACGGCCCCTGGCCGCGGTTCCGTGCCCAGTGCCGCTCCCGCCGCCGCGATGCCGGCGGTGGCGGTGACGGCGGCACCGGCGCCCGTCAGCGTCGCCACCACGTCGGGCCGCGCCCGGCCACGGGCGGTCAGCAGCGTCAGGACGGCCAGGTCGGCGGCGGCCAGCGCGGTCAGCCAGAGGGCGGTCGTCGCCGAGGGCGGCCTCGCGTCGAGGAGGAGCAGCGGGACGGGCAGCTGCGCCAGCAGGACGGCGGCGATCCGGGCCACCCGGACGGAGACGAGCGTCGCGTACCCCGCCGACAGCAGGGACAGCACCGCTGCGCTGCCGGCGGCGTACCGGAGTCCGCTCGCGTCCTCGGCCAGCCCGAGCGTGCGCAGGCCGTAGGCGTCGAGCGCGGCCAGGGCCAGCGTCACCGCTGCCAGCGTCTCGGCGGTGGAGCTCAGGCCGCGGATCCGGGCGCGGGGCACCGCCAGCCCGGCCACGACCGTCAGGGTCAGCAGCACCGCCGCCCGCCCGCCGGCCCCCAGCCGCTCGTAGGTGACCGCCGCGAAGACGACCGCGGCCACCGCGAGCAGCAGGCCGCCGAGGCCGAGCAGGGCGTTCGACGTCCGCTTCGGGGTCCACTCGGCACGCGGGACGGCAGCGGCCGGGACAGCGGTGGGCCCGACGGCAGGCTCTGCCCGGAGCGCCGCGAGCAGCGTCTCGCGCTCCGCGAGCAGCCGGCGCCGGTGCTGGTTCAGCCGCAGCAGCTCGCTGTCGACCTCCCACAGCCGCGCTGCCTCCGGTCCGCGCAGCCGCAGGCCGCAGGCCGGGCAGGAGCCGGTGCCGGGCAGCGGCGCGCTGCAGCCCGGGCAGCGGGTCGCGTCGGGGGTGGTCACGGCGGCGATCATGCCGTGCCGGGAGTCATCTCCAGTCGATCTTCGGGCAGCGGTCCATGACCACCTCGAGCCCGGCGGCCTCGGCGCGCGCCGCTGCGTCCTCGTCGACGACCCCCAGCTGCAGCCACACGGCCTTCGCGCCCTTGTCGATCGCCTCGTCGACGACCGGTCCGACCAGCTCGGAGCGGACGAAGCAGTCGACGACGTCGACGTCGAAGGGGATGTCGGCCAGCCGCTGGTAGCCCGGCTCGCCGAGCACGGTCTCGGCCCTCGGGTGCACCGGGACGACCCGGCGGCCGCGGGCTTGCAGGAAGGCGGCGACGCCGTACGCCTCGCGGGCCCGGTTGGTGGACAGCCCGACGACCGCCCAGGTGGGCATCGCCAGGACGCGGTCGACGGTGGCGCGGTCGCCGAGCATCACGGGCGGCCGAGGGCGCGGTAGGTCCAGCCGGCCGTGCGCCAGAGGTCGGGGTCGAGGGCGTTGCGGCCGTCGACGATGAGCCTCTGCGCGACGACCTCGGACAGCACGCTCGGGTCCATCTCGCGGAACTCGGCCCACTCGGTGAGGTGCAGCACGATGTCGGCGCCGCGGGCCGCCTCGACGGCGGAGTCGCGGTAGCCGAGCTCGGGGTGCTTGACCCGGGCGTTGTCCATCGCCTCCGGGTCGTAGACGCAGACGGCGGCGCCCTGCTTCTGGATCGTGGCCGCGACGTCGAGCGCCGGGCTGTCGCGGATGTCGTCGCTGTTGGGCTTGAAGGCGGCCCCGAGGACGGCGACCTTCATGCCGCCGAAGGAGCCGCCGATCTGCTCGCGGGCCAGGTCGATCATCCGCGCCCGGCGGCGCAGGTTGATGGCGTCGACCTCCTTGAGGAAGCTCAGCGCCTGGTCGACGCCGAGCTCGCCGGCGCGCGCCATGAAGGCCCGGATGTCCTTGGGCAGGCAGCCGCCGCCGAAGCCCAGCCCGGCGTGCAGGAACCGCCCGCCGATGCGGGTGTCGTAGGACAGCGCCTTGCTCAGCATCGTCACGTCGCCGCCGGTGGCCTCGCAGACCTCGGCCATCGCGTTGATGAAGGAGATCTTCGTGGCGAGGAAGGCGTTGGCGGCGACCTTCACGAGCTGGGCGGTCGCGAAGTCCGTCACGACGACCGGGGCGGCGCGGCCCTGGTCGCCGTCGAGGATCGGCCGGAACGCCGCGCGGAGCTGCTCCTCGGCCTTCGCCGAGCGGACGCCGAAGACGAGCCGGTCGGGGGTGATGGTGTCCTCGACGGCGAAGCCCTCGCGCAGGAACTCGGGGTTCCAGGCCAGCTCGACCTCGTCGCCGCGTGCCGCCGCGATCTGCTCCGCGAGCCGCTCGGCGGTGCCGGCCGGGACCGTCGACTTGCCGACGAGCAGCGAGCCCGGCTTGGCGTGCGGGACGAGGGAGGTGAAGGCCGCATCGACGTACGTCATGTCGGCGGCGTACTCGCCCTTCTTCTGCGGCGTCCCCACGCAGACGAAGTGCACGTCGCCGAAGGCGCCGGCCTCCTCGTAGGAGGTGGTGAAGCGCAGCCGGCCGGTGTCGAGGTTCTTCTGCAGCAGCTCGGGCAGGCCGGGCTCGTAGAACGGGACGCGCCCCGACTGCAGCGCCTCGACCTTGTCCGGGAGCACGTCGAGGCCGAGCACCTCGAAGCCCAGCTCGGCCATGCACACGGCGTGCGTCGCACCCAGGTAGCCGGTGCCGATCACGGTCAGTCGGGGGCGCCCGGAGTCGTGGACAGTCATGGGCACGAGGGTAGTGGCGCCGCCGAGCCGCCCTCCCACGGCCCGAATACGCTGAGGTCATGAGCACCGGTGACCCGTCCTACTCCCTCTACGGCCTCACCGAGGAGCACCAGCTGCTGCGCGCGTCCGTGCGCGAGCTGGCGGAGGACAAGATCGCGCCGCGCGCGACCGAGATCGACGAGGCCGCGGAGTACCCGTGGGACGTGCACGACGCCCTGAGGAAGGCCGATCTGCTCGCCCTGCACGTGCCGGAGGAGTACGGCGGGCCGGGCGCCGACCGGATCGCGCACTCGATCGTGGTCGAGGAGATCGCGCGGGTCTGCGCGTCGAGCTCGCTCATCGTGGCGGGCAACAAGCTCGGCACGATGGGGCTGATCCTGTCCGGCAGCGAGGAGCTCAAGCAGCGCTACCTCCCGCAGGTGGCCGCCGGCACCGCGACGTTCTCGTACGGCCTCTCCGAGCGCGAGGCGGGCTCGGACGCCGCGTCGATGAAGACCCGGGCGGTGCGCGACGGCGACTCCTACATCCTCAACGGCACCAAGTGCTGGATCACCGGCGCCGGCGTCAACACCCACTACACGGTCATGGCGAGCACCGACCCGAGCCGGGGCCCCAAGGGCATCTCCGCCTTCGTCGTGCACGCCGACGACCCCGGCTTCTCCGTCGGCACCAAGGAGCGCAAGATGGGGATCAAGGGGTCCCCCACCTGCGAGATCTACTTCGAGGACTGCCGGATCCCTGCCGACCGGATGATCGGCGACGAGGGCACGGGCTTCCTCACGACGCTCAAGACGCTGGACCACACCCGCTCGATGATCGGCGCGCAGGCCGTCGGGATCGCGCAGGGAGCGCTCGACGCGAGCATCGCCTACGTCAAGGAGCGCAGGCAGTTCGGCAAGGCGATCGCCGACTTCCAGGGCGTGCAGTTCATGCTCGCCGACATGGCGATGCGGGTCGAGGCCGCGCGCCAGCTCGTCTACGTCGCGAACGCCAGCGCCGAGCGCGGCGACCCCGACCTGACCTTCCTGTCGAGCGCCTCGAAGACCTTCGCCTCCGACACGGCGATGTCGGTGACCACGGACGCCGTGCAGCTGTTCGGCGGCTACGGCTACACCCGGGACTTCCCGGTCGAGCGGATGATGCGCGACGCGAAGATCACCCAGATCTACGAGGGCACGAACCAGATCCAGCGGATGGTGATGGCGCGCCAGCTGCTCAAGTAGGCAGCACGTCGCCTTCCTCGACGAGGGCGTCGGTGAGCAGGGTGACGAGCGCCTCGAGCTGCACGTCGACCGAGGAGGCGATCTCCTCGTCCGACCCGTCGAGCGCGCGGGCCGCGAGGCCGGCCTTGCTGTCGATGAGCTCGGCGATCCGGGCGTCGATCGTCTGCGCCGCGATGACGCGCCAGGCCGTGACCGGCTGGTCCTGGCCGATCCGGTGCACCCGGTCGATGGCCTGCGTCTGCTCGGCGTCGGTCCACGACAGCTCGGCCAGCACGACGTTGGAGGCGACCTGCAGGTTGAGGCCGACGCCGGCGGCCATCAGCGAGCACACGACGATCGAGACGCCGGGGTCGTTCGTGAAGGCGTCGATCGCCTTCTGGCGCGCCCGCGGGGTCTGGTCGCCGCGGATGGACGTGAAGCCGATGCCGCGCTGGGCGAAGGTGTCCTGGGCGGCGTCCATGACGTCGACGTGCTTGGCGAAGAAGACCACCTTGCCGACGGCACGCGCCAGCTGGGCGGTGTAGTCGGCGGCGAGGCCCGCCTTCGCCTGACCGATCCGGCGCATCATCGTGAAGACGTTCTCGCCGGTCGACTCCTCGTTGGTGTCCATCCGCTCCCACGTGGCCACGCGGCGGACCAGGTCGACGTCGATCCGCTGAGCTGTCAGGCCGGGATCGCGGGCCTCGAGCGCGCTGCGGTAGCGCTTGACCAGGCGGCGGGCCAGCGTCCGCTCGGCCTCGCGGATCGACCGGCCCAGGGCGCCCTCGAGCTCGACCGGCAGGTCGGCGATGCGGCGCGCGGGGATGTCGGCGGCCACGTCCACCTTGCGCCGCCGGACGATGCCCATGTCGATGACCGCGCTGCGCGCCGCCGGGTAGAAGTCGACGTCGGCCGGGGTCAGCCCGATCTCCTCGAGCCGCTCCAGCAGCTCGGCCTGCGGCTCCTTGTCGTCGATCCAGCCGAGGAACTCCCAGATGGCGAGGAAGTCCTCGATGTCGTTGATCAGCGGGGTGCCGGTCAGCGCCATCAGCAGCGGCCGGACGGTGCGCTGGCGGATCCGCTTGGAGAGCTCCAGCACGTGCCGGGAGCGCTGCGAGGTCTTGTTCTTGATGAAGTGCGCCTCGTCGACGACCATCCCGCGGAAGCCCAGGTTGCCCAGCCAGCCGACGTGCCGGTCGAGGATCTCGTAGTTGACGATCACCACGTCCGAGAAGGCGTCGACGGTGTCGCCGTCGCCGTGCACGACGGTGGCGGGGTGACGGGGTGTCCAGATGCCCGCCTCGCGCGCCCAGTTGGTCTTCACGACGTTGGGCACCACGACCAGCAGCGGGAAGGCACCCGCGGCCTCGGCGGCCAGCAGCGCCTGCGCGGTCTTGCCGAGGCCCGGCTCGTCCGCGAGCAGGAAGGTGCGGTGCCCCTCGGCGGCGGCGGCGACGACCTGCGCCTGGTGCGGCATGAGCTCCCGCCCGCCCGGCGCCAGCAGCGACCGGGGCGGCGGCAGCGCCATGCACGAGCTCGCGCCGCCCGAGGCGCTCTCGAAGGCCCGCAGCAGCGGGCCGAGCAGCTCCCACGTCGCGAGCCGCCGAGGCCGGGCCACGGCGGGGCGGGGCGCCGAGAAGTCCGGCTCCAGGAAGGGGTTGGCCAGCTGCCGCGAGATGACCGACTGCGGCACCACCGCACGGTCGGGGCGGCCGGAAGGGGCGCTGAACGGGGTGGCGGTCGTCGGGGCCGCGGGCTCCTCCGCCGGCTCGAGCCCGGCCGCGGTGCGCAGCTCCCGCAGCGCGGTGCGCGTGCCCTGCAGCAGCTCGGCGTCGTCGGTGAGCAGCGCCAGCAGCGAGCCGTCGCGCGCGGCGGTGCGCGCCAGGCCGGTCGCGACCCGCTCGATGCGCTTGAGCGCGTCGGAGCGCCGGGCCTCGCTCAGCTCGCTCGCCTGGACCCGGGCCCGCTCCTCGCGGACGAGCAGCGCCACGGCCTGGAACGACGTACGCGTGGAGGGCCGCACCTTGCCGCGCTGGACGGCCAGCTCGATGTCGCGGACGGCCTTGGCGAGCACGGGCAGCAGCCCCTCCTCGCGTCCGCGCGCCGACCGTGCGGAGGACGTGGACGGACGCCGGTCTCGCGTGGCCACGGTCCCTCCCCTCCGACATGCCGATCGGCGAACGGCGCCGATCGACGACGTACGCCGGGATCGCCCCTGAGCGGGGCTGCCGTCGGCCTCGTCGTGCCCGCGCACGCGGCTCGTCCGTAGGACGACGAGCGGGCGTGCAGGACCCAGCGTACGGGGCCGCCCTGCCGACGGGTGCAGCGCCACCCGCGGGCAGCGTGCGCGACGGGTACAAGCGGGTCGATCACGGGCATCCTCACCCGTTCGGCCCTGCGGGCACTGGTCCAGGCAGCCGATGCAGACAGCGTCCGTTCCGACCAGAGGAGCCTCGACGTGAAGCACAAGATCGCCGACCTTGACGCCCCTGCCGCCCGCCCTCCACTCGACCTGCAGCTGCTGGTGCGCCGCACCTCCGGCCTGCTCGCCGCCGGGGTGCCGCTGACCCTGCTCATCGACCTCGGCGACGCCGACGGTCCGCACTCCGCGCAGCGCTACGCCGCGGAGGGCGGCAGCGCCGACTGGCTCTGCCGCTAGCTCCGGGTCAACCGAGGCAGCAGCCAGGTCAGGGCCCGCTGGGCGCCGCCCACGTCGGCCCAGCCGTGACCGGCGCCCGGCACGATGTGCGCCTCGACGGACCCGCCGCCGCGGCAGCCGGCCCAGCTCCAGACGTCGACGTCGCCCTGGGTGCTCTCGCGGCGCTCGCCGCAGCCCGCCTGCCCCGTCACGTTCGTGAGGGTGGAGGTGACCGAGCGGGGAGCCATCCCGAGGTGGTTGACGAAGCGCGAGGCGGTCAGGCCGACGCTCCCGTCCTTCTCGCCGTGGATCGACAGCAGGTCGGGCAGCTCCAGGCCGTTGGCGCAGTGCGCCTCGAGGCTGCCGTTGATCTCGACGGCCGCCAGCAGCTGGGGATGGGGCTGGCAGAGCAGCCGGTAGGCGAGCATGCCGCCGCCGGAGTAGCCGAGCAGCGCGCGCCGGCTCTCGTCGACCGGGGTGTGCCGGTCCACGTCCTCGATGACGGCGTTGACGAAGCCGACGTCGTCGACCTGCTGCTCGGCGGCGATGCCGCAGCAGGCGCCGGAGTTCCAGGAGCCGCCGAAGCCGTTGGGGTAGGCGAGCGTGACGCCGTGCCGGCGCAGGGTGTCGAGCCCGAGGTCGACGGCGATCTCGCGGCCGCTGCTGACGTCCTGGTGGAGCACGACGAGCAGCGCCGCCTCCTCGCCCGGATCCAGGCCCAGGGCGGGCAGCAGGAAGTAGGCCCGCTCGAGCCCGCCGACCTGCAGGGTGATGCGGCGGCTGTCGCCGCGGGGCGTCCCAGGTCCGACCTGCGCGACCGGGTTGGCCGGTCGCGCCTGCGGCAGGGCGGTGTCGGTCGAGACCGAGGAGTCGGGGGTCGCGGAGACCGCCGCGGTGGGGTTCAGGACGAACGGCAGGACGGCGGCCAGCATCGCCAGCACGCCCAGTCCCGCGACCAGGGAGGCACGGACCGAGAGCCGGAGCCGCCGGCTGGGCGCGACGCGCGCACGGGTCGCTGTCGCGCGGGCACGGCGCGGCGCAGGGGCCGGCTGACGGCGTCGCGTCGTCACCGTGCTCGGTGCGGTCCTGGGCATCGGTCTCAGCGGTCGATCAGGTGGGTGAGGAGGAACTCGCTGGTGCGGCGCGACGCGTCGAGGGTCGCCCAGCCGTGCCCGACGTCCGGCACCAGGTGCGCCTGCACCTCGCCGCCACGGCAGCCCTTCCAGCGGCGCACCTCGGCGCCGGCGGACTGCGTCGTCGTCGGGGTCGCGCTGCACCCGGCGCTGCGGGTGAGGATGCCGAGCGTGCTGACGACAGGGCGGGGGGCGAGGCCGAGCGCCTTGATGAACTTCGGCTGGTCGAAGCCGATGGTCCCGTCGGACTTGCCGTGCACGGTGAGCACGTCTGGCGTGGTGATCTGCTTGCCGCAGGGGCTCTCGAGCGACCCGCTGACGACGACGGCCGCCGCCAGGGTGCCCGGCCGGTCGCAGACGTAGCGGTAGGTCAGCATGCCGCCGCTGGAGTAGCCGACGAGCGCCGTGCGGTCCGGGTCGATCGGGGCCTGCTCCGCGGCGTCCGCGAAGACCGCCTCGAGGAACGCCACGTCGTCCACGCCGTTCGCCTTCGGGGTGCCGCAGCACGCGCCGGCGTCCCACGAGGAGTCCACCCCGGCGGGGTAGGCGAGCGTGGCCCCCTGCTCGCGCAACCCGGCCAGGCCGGTCTCCGCGGCGACGCCCTCCGGGGTGCCTCCCTCCTGGTGCAGCACGACGACCAGCGCCGACGTCTCGCCCCGCTCCAGCCCGGTCGCGGGCTGGAGCAGGTAGCTGCGCTCCAGGCCGTCCACCTCCACCGTCACGTCACGCACCTCGGCGGAGTACGTGCGTGCCTCGGGCTCCGCGGCCGAGGACGTGCCGCAGGCGGTGGCGAGCAGCGCCAGACCGGCGAGCACGGCGGGCAGGGCGATGCGCGGGGGACGGGGCGCAGCGAGGCGGTCGGGCACGGGTCGGGCGCTCCTGGTCGTTCCGGATCGGGGACGGCACTCGATGGTCGCACGTCGTCGGTCCCCCCTGCCCTCGACCGAATGGTCCGTCCTCTTCACCCCAACGACGGGATGCCGTGGACGGATATGCCCGCCGTGCGGGTGATCCGCTCGTCTGCTGCCACCTTCGTCACGTCAGCCCCAGCAGGCCCCTGCAGCAGCACCAGTCCCGCGCCGGCGGCGAGCACGGAGAGCAGCACGTCGATCCCGCCGGCGAGCGGGCTCGACAGCAGGACCCGGTCGGCGCTGGTCAGCCCCGGCGCGGGGGCGACGGGCACGACCGCCCCGCCGGCCTCGACGCGCACCGCGGTGGGCGCCGGGCCGCTCCAGCCGTCGCCGTACGACGGGACCTCGCGTGCGTAGTCCGCGACCAGCGGGGGGAGCGGGCCGCAGGGGGCGCCCAGGGGGTGGCCGGACAGGGCCAGCACCTCCTCGACGCCGGCGTCGAGGGCGGACAGGGCGTGCGGCTCGTGCACGAAGGCCGCGTCGCAGCCCGCCAGCTCGCCCGCCTCGCGCGCGACCACCACGGTGGCGCCGGCCGCGACCGCGGCGAGCAGGAGGGAGACGGCCTGCCAGTGCAGCGGGAGGAGCAGGCCGACCCGCGCCGGACCGCCGAGGCCGTCGACGAGCAGGTTGGCCGACTTGGCCACCCAGTTCGCGGTCGTGGCGCCGGACAGCTCGACCCGGGCGGGGCCGTCGTACATCGTCAGCAGCGGCTGCGCCGGGTCGCGCTCGCCCGCCAGGCCGCCGGTCCAGGCGGTCAGGCCGGTCACGCCGCGCAGGGGTCCTCCGCGGCCGTGACGACGGGCGGTGGCGAGGCGGCTCCGCCGGTCGGCTGCGGCTTGGGCTGCCCGGTGACGGTGACCTGCCGGGCGCCGGTGTAGCTGGAGCCGACGACCAGCTCCAGCGTGCGGTCGAGGGTGGGGTCGAGCCGGGTCGTCGCGCCGGGGGTGATCGCCGCCGCCAGGGTGCGGGCCGAGTCGGCCTTGTCCGGGCCGTGCAGCACGACCGTCTCGGTGCCCTCGGTGCCGCGGTCCGACGCCGCCCCCACGATCTGGAAGCCGACGGCCTCGAGGTCCGAGCTCGCCTTGCGGCCCAGGCCGTTGACGCCGGCGCCGTTGAAGACACGCACGCGGACCGCTCCCGGCGCCACGATCAGCGGCTGGGCAGGCTTGGCCTCGGACGGCTTCGGGGCGTTGGGTGGGATGTCGCGCCGGATCTGGTCGAAGAACTCGGCGGTCTTGGCCTCGTCGAGCAGCACCACGGACTGGCGCTCGCGGAAGCCGTTGGTCGTGGCGACGGGGACGGTCGTGAAGGCGACGCCGCCGGAGTTGAAGTTGCGGAAGCGCAGCGCGAGGTCCTTCAGCTTGTCGAAGTCCAGGCTCTCGTCGACCTGGAGCGACTCCGTGCCGACGGAGATGACGCTGTTGAGCTTGAGCGGGTTGGCCAGGGTGCCGGCCGAGAGCACCTTCCGGACGATCGCGCCGATGAACTGCTGCTGGCGCTTGATCCGGTCGATGTCGCCGTTGGGCAGGCCCTTGCGCTGCCGGACGAACGCGAGCGCCTGGTCGCCCTTGATGACCGAGCGGCCGGCCGGCAGGTCGATGCCGGAGTCCTTCTCCTTGGCCGCCTTCGGCAGGCACACCTCGACGCCGTCGAGCTTGTTGACGATCGACTGGAAGCCGTCGAAGTCGATCTGCATGTAGTGGTCGATGTGCAGCCCGGAGAGCTGCTCGATCGTGTCGATCAGCAGCTGCGGGCCGCCGTCCAGCAGGGCCCGGTTCAGCTTGGCGTCGTCGGCCTC
>SCTD01000198.1 GCA_004299215.1 Frankiales bacterium
CGGCGACTGCACCTCGCGCACGAGGTAGGGCCGCATCACGTCGCCGCCGTTCGCGACGCCTGCCGCGACCATCGCCATCTGCAGCGGCGTCGCCCGCACGTCGAACTGGCCGATGGCGGACTGCGCGGCCTGCGGCTCGTCGGCGTCGTCGGGGAAGCGGCTGTCCGCGACGCTGGTCGGCACCCGCAGGTCGGTGTCGCCGAAGCCGAAGGCCTCCGCCTGCTCGCGCAGCGCGTCGCCGCCGAGCTGCAGGCCGAGCGCGCCGAACGCCGTGTTGCACGAGATGCGCAGCGCCTCCGCGAGCGTGCTGGTGTCGCCGCTGCACGCCGACCCGCCGAAGTTGCGGAGGTTGGCGTCCGTGAGCGGCAGGTCGAGCTCCTTCGGCGAGGGGATCCTCGTCTCCGGGTTCACGTCGCCGGACTCGAGCGCCGCGGCCGCGGTGACGACCTTGAAGGTCGAGCCGGGCGGGTAGGTCTTGCTGATCGCGCGGTTGAGCAGCGGGTCGTCGGAGGAGTCGCTGAGGCTCGCGTAGTACTCGCGGATCTCCGCCGGCTCGAACGAGCTGAGCCTCGACGGGTCGTACGACGGCAGGCTCACCATGGCGAGCACCGCCCCGGTGCGCGGGTCGAGCGCCACGACGGCGCCCCGCTTGCCCTGCATCGCGTCGTACGCCGCCTGCTGCGCGCGCGGGTTCAGCGTCAGCACCACGGTCCCGCCCTTGGGCGCGTTGCCGGTGATGTAGTCCGACAGCCGGCGCACGAAGAGCCGGTCGTCCTCGCCGGACAGCACGCGGTCCTCCGACCGCTCGACGCCGGTGCGCCCGTAGACGAGGGAGTAGTAGCCGGACACGTGCGAGTACGCCGGGCCACCCGGGTACTGCCGCAACCAGGTCAGCGGGCCCTCGGTGCGGACCGACTCCGCGATGGCCTCGCGGCGCCCGTCGGCGGCGAGCACGGCGATGGGGCCGCGCTCGCGCTCGTAGGTGCGCAGCAGGACGCGGCTGTTGCGCGGGTCGTCGCGGTAGGCGTCGGCCTTGACGACCTGCACCCAGTTGACGTTGGCCAGCAGCAGGCCGAACAGCACCATGCAGGCGAGCGCGACGCGGCGCAGCGGGCGGTTCACGAGAGGTCCTCGCTGCCGGCGGCTCTCGGCCGGCGGACGATCTGGGTCTGCGCCGACGCGAGTGCCTCACGCGCGAGCTGCGGGGTGACCGGTGCGGGCGCGGGCCGCCGGGCGGCGTCGCTGACGCGGAGCAGCAGCGCGACGAGCGCCCAGTTGGCGACGATGCTCGATCCGCCGTAGGACAGCCACGGCAGCGTCACGCCGGTGAGCGGGATGAGCCCGGTGACGCCGCCGACGATGACGAAGACCTGCAGCGCCAGTGAGAACGAGAGCCCGGCGGCGAGCAGCTTGCCGAAGGAGTCCCGGCAGGACAGCGCCGCGCGCAGCCCGCGCTCGACGATCAGCCCGAAGACGAGCAGCACCGCCATGACGCCGACCAGGCCGAGCTCCTCGCCGATGGCGGCCATGATGAAGTCGGTGCTCGCGAACGGCACCGTGCCGGGACGGCCTTCTCCCAGACCGGTCCCGGTGAGCCCGCCGGTGCCGAAGCCGAACAGCGACTGCACCAGCTGGTAACCCGCCTTGTCGGGGTCGGCGAACGGGTCGAGCCAGGTGTCGACGCGACGCGCGACGTGGGCGAACAGGAAGTACGCGATGAACGACCCGCCGGCGAAGAGCGCGAACCCGATGAGCAGCCAGCTCGTGCGCTCGGTCGCGATGTAGAGCATCACGACGAAGATGGCGAAGAACAGCAGCGAGCTGCCGAGGTCCTTGCCGCGGATGAGCACCGCGAGGCTGGCCGCCCACGCGAGCAGCACCGGTCCGAGGTCACGCGCGCGAGGCAGGTCGAGGCCGGCGATGCGCCGGCTCGCCAGCGACAGCACGTCGCGCTTGGCGACCAGGTAGCCGGCGAAGAAGACGATGAGCAGCAGCTTGGCGACCTCGCTCGGCTGCAGCGTGAACGGTCCGATGCGCACCCACAGGCGGGCGCCGTTGATGGTCTGGCCGAGGACCGGCAGCGCCGGCAGCAGCAGCAGCGCCAGTCCGGCCGCGGCGGCGGTGTAGGTGTAGCGCTGCAGCCGGGCGTGGTCGCGCACGAGGCCGAGCACCAGCACGAAGGCGACGATGCCCACGGCGGTCCAGATCAGCTGGCGCGGCGCCTCTCCCGACGGCGCCTGGTTGCCGACCTGCAGCGCGCGCTCGGTCGCGGCGAAGTCGAGCCGACGGATCATCACCAGGCCGAGGCCGTTGAGCAGGGCCACGCACGGCAGGATCAGCGGGTCGGCGTGCGGCGCCAGCCTGCGCACCGCGACGTGCGCGGCGAGGAACAGCACCCCCAGCCCGAGGCCGTAGCCCAGCGTGCCGCTCGGGATCCGTTCGTCGACGGCGAGACCGACCGCGGCGTAGGCGACCATCGCCACGACGACGGCGAGCGCGGTGAGGGCGAGCTCGACGCCGCGGCGGGCGGGGGCGTACGACGGGGTGACCGAGGGCGCGCTCATGGTGACGTCGGGCAGGGACCTGCCGTGGGTGTGGGCGCTGCCGTCGGCGTGGGCGCTGCCGTCGGTGTGGGTGCTGACGTCGGCGTGGGGGCGGCACTCGCGCCCGGCGCGGCGGTGACCGTCGGGCTCGGCGCGGGCGCGGGCGCCTCGACGCACTCCGGGAAGCGGTCGATCAGCCGGCCGACGAAGTCCTGGGCCGCCTGCCGGTCGGCGACGACGACGCCTTCCTGCACGCGCGAGGCGGCGAGCGCGTCGAGCCGGTCGGTGGTCAGCTCGGTGCGCTCCTCGACGGTGGAGAGCCGGAGTGGCCCGACCTCGCCGTCGACGCCGCGGAAGATCGCGACCTGCTCGCCGTCGACGCCGACGTAGAACTGCGACCGGACGTAGGCCCAGCCGGCCCCGGCGCCGATCGCCAGCAGGGACAGCACCAGCGCGGTGACGAGCGCCGTACGCCGCACGCGTCGGGGGGCGCGCGCCGCAGGCGCAGCGGGAGCCGGCTCCGGGAC
>SCTD01000023.1 GCA_004299215.1 Frankiales bacterium
GGCCCGCTCGTGACGAGCGACGCCGGCCACGGCGACTCGATCGCCGTCAACGGCGTCTGCCTCACCGTCGTCGACAGCCGTGACGGCGTCTTCACCGCGGACGTGATGGCCGAGACGCTGCGCCGCTCCAGCCTGGGCGCCGTCGACGTCGGCAGCCGGGTCAACCTCGAGCGGGCGGTGCGGGTCTCGGACCGGCTCGGCGGCCACGTCGTGCAGGGGCACGTCGACGGCACCGGCCGCATCCAGCGCGTGACCCCCGACGAGCACTGGACCGTGGTCCGCATCTCGCTCCCGGGCGACCTGGCACGCTACGTCGTCGAGAAGGGGTCGATCACCGTGGACGGGGTCTCGCTGACCGTCAGCGCGGTCGGCGACGACTTCTTCGAGGTGAGCCTGATCCCCACGACGCTGGGGCTGACGACGCTGGGGAGCAGGGGGCCGGGCGACCCGGTCAACCTGGAGGTCGACGTCATGGCCAAGTACGTCGAGAAGCTGCTGCTCGCCGGGGTCCGCCCGCCGACGGCCAACGAGGAGAAGCCGTGACCGCGCAGGCGCCCGTGACGGGGCTGGACACCATCGAGAGGGCGATCGCCGACATCGCCGCCGGCAAGGCGGTCGTCGTGGTCGACGACGAGGACCGCGAGAACGAGGGCGATCTCGTCTTCGCCGCCGAGAAGGCCACCCCGGAGCTGGTCGCCTTCATGACCCGCTACACCTCCGGCTACATCTGCGTCCCCATGACCGGTGAGGACCTCGACCGGCTCGAGATCCCGCTCATGGTCGGTGCGAACCAGGAGCGGATGCGCACGGCCTACACGATCACCGTCGACGCCCGCACGGGCATCAGCACCGGCATCTCGGCCGCCGACCGCGCTCGCACGATGCAGGTCCTCGCCGACCCGGCGACCACGCCGTACGACCTGACGCGCCCCGGCCACATCAACCCGCTGCGGGCGCTCGAGGGCGGGGTGCTGCGCCGCGCCGGCCACACCGAGGCCTCGGTCGACCTCTGCCGCCTCGCCGGTCTGCGCCCGGTCGGGGTGATCTGCGAGATCGTCAGCGAGAAGGACGGGCACGAGATGGCCCGGCTCGACGAGTTGAAGGTCTTCGCCGCCGAGCACGACCTGTCCATCATCTCGATCGCCGACCTCATCGCCTGGCGCCGTCGCACCGAGTCGCAGGTGGAGCGCGTCGCCGAGGCGAAGATCCCGACGAAGCACGGGGAGTTCCGCGCGGTCGGCTACCAGTCCAAGCTCGACGAGGCCGACCACATCGCGCTCGTGAAGGGCGAGATCGGCGACGGGGAGAACGTTCTCGTCCGCGTGCACTCCGAGTGCCTCACCGGCGACGTCTTCGGCTCCCGCCGATGCGACTGCGGTCCGCAGCTCGACGCCGCCCTGGAAGCGGTCGAGCGTGAGGGGCGCGGTGTCGTGCTCTACGTCCGCGGCCACGAGGGCAGGGGCATCGGCCTGATGCACAAGCTGCAGGCCTACTCCCTGCAGGACAAGGGATCCGACACCGTGGACGCCAACCTCGAGCTGGGCCTGCCGGCCGACGCCCGCGACTACGGCACCGGCGCGCAGATCCTCGTCGACCTCGGCATCCGCACCATGCGGCTGCTCACCAACAACCCCACCAAGCGCGCCGGGCTCGAGGGCTACGGCCTCGAGATCGTCGGCCGGCAGGCGCTTCCCGTGCACGCCACGAAGGAGAACCTGCGCTACCTGCAGACCAAGCGCGACCGGATGGGCCACGACCTGCCCGGCCTGGCCGCCTTCGAGGACGAGGCGACCGAGGCCGCTGCCGATTCGCTCACTCCGGAAGCGACTCCGTCGTCGCCGGGCGGCGGCTCGCATCCTCCGTTCGCAGGTGCCGACGCCGTGGACGCGCAGTGAGCGGGAAGGGCGCCCCCGCTGCGGGTCCGGTCGACGCGCGGGGCTTCAGCCTGGCGATCGTCGCCACCCGTTGGCACGACGACATCGCCACCGCGCTGCTCGACTCGGCCGTGCGCACGGCGGGGGAGTGCGGCGTCGACGAGCCGACCGTCGTGCGGGTCAGCGGCGCCGTCGAGCTGCCCGTCGTCACGCAGGCCCTGGCCGGCACGCACGACGCGGTCGTCGCGCTCGGGCTCGTCCTGCGCGGCGGCACCCCGCACTTCGAGTACGTCTGCGACGCCGTGACGTACGGCCTGACGCGCGTGTCGCTGGACAGCCACACGCCGATCGGCAACGGCGTGCTGACCTGCGACTCCGAGGAGCAGGCGCGCGCCCGCAGCGGTCTGCCCGGCTCCACCGAGGACAAGGGTCGCGAGGCGGTCCTCGCGGCTCTCGACACCGCCGTCACCCTGAAGCGGCTCCGTACCGGCACCCACACCCGAGAAGGCTCATGATGCTCGCGATCGTCCTGCCCAAGGGCAGCCTGGAGAAGCAGGTCCTCGAGCTGTTCTCGTCCGCCGACCTGCACGTGGTCCGCGGCGGGGACCGCGACTACCACGCCCGCGTCGACGACCCCCGCATCGACAAGGTCCGCTTCCTGCGACCGCAGGAGATCCCGACCTACGTCGAGCAGGGCATCTTCGACCTCGGCATCAGCGGCCGTGACTGGGTCACCGAGACCAACGCCGACGTGGTCAGCCTCGGCGAGATCGGCGGCGGACGGGCCGGCGAGGCCGTGGTCAGCGTCGTGCTCGCGGTGCCGAAGGAGTCGCCCTGGAACTCCGTGGCGGACCTGCCGGACGGGGTGCGGATCTCCACCGAGATGCCCGAGACGACCAAGCGCTTCCTCGAGGAGCACGACGTCAAGGCCAAGGTCTTCACCAGCCACGGCGCGACCGAGGCGAAGATCCCGGACATCGTCGACGCGATCGTCGACCTCACCGAGACCGGTTCGTCGCTGCGCAAGGCAGGCTTGAAGATCATCGCGACGCTGCTCACGAGCCGGACCGAGCTGCTCGCGAACCGCGCGTCGTACGAGGACCCGGCCAAGCGCGCGGCGATGGACGACCTGGTCGTCCTGCTGCAGGGCGCGCTGCGTGCGCGCGGCCAGGTGCTGCTCAAGCTCAACGTGCCGGCCGCGCAGCTCGACGACGTCCTCGCGGTGCTGCCGGCCATGGCCTCGCCGACGGTGATGACCACCGCCAAGGGTGACCTGCGCGCTCTGGAGACCGTCGTGCCGAAGAAGGGCGTCAACACCCTGATCCCGTCGCTGAAGGCGGCCGGCGCCATGGACGTCCTCGAGCTGCCCATCTCCAAGATCGTCGAGTG
>SCTD01000199.1 GCA_004299215.1 Frankiales bacterium
GCCCGAAAGGACTAGACGGGGTCGATCCCCTGCTCGCGCGCCCACGCCCGCAGCTCGGCCTCGGCGCGCTCGCGAGGCAGCGGGCCGTGCTCCATCCGCAGCGCGAGCAGGTGCTTGTAGGCCTTCCCGACCAGTGGGCCGGGCGGCACCCCGAGCAGCTCCATGATCTGCTCGCCGTTCAGGTCGGGCCGGATCCTGCCCAGCTCCTCCTTCTCGGCGAGCTCGGCGATCCGGGCCTCGAGGTCGTCGTACGCCGAGGCCAGCGCGGCCGCGCGCCGCCGGTTGCGGGTCGTGCAGTCCGAGCGGACGAGCTTGTGCAGCCGCGGCAGCTGGTCGCCGGCGTCGGTGACGTAGCGACGCACCGCGCTGTCGGTCCAGACGCTCCCGCTCCCGTAGCCGTGGAACCGCAGGTGCAGCTCGGTCAGCAGCGTGACGGCGTTGACGACGTCCTTCGGGAAGCGCAGCGCCTTGAGCCGGCGGCGGGCCATCGAGGCGCCGACCACCTCGTGGTGGTGGAAGGAGACGCCGCCGCCGGGCTCCTTGCGGCGGGTGCGCGGCTTGCCGATGTCGTGCAGCAGCGCGGCCATCCGGAGCACGAGGTCGGGCTCGCCGTCCTCGAGCGCCATGGCCCGCTCGAGCACCTGCAGCGTGTGGTCGTAGACGTCCTTGTGCTGGTGGTGCTCGTCGATCTCCAGCCGCAGCGCCGGCAGCTCGGGCAGCACGTGCGCGGCCAGCCCGGTGTCGACGAGCAGCTCGAGGCCGGCCCGGGGGAAGCGGCCGAGCAGCAGCTTGGAGAGCTCGTCGGCGATCCGCTCGACGCTGATGATCTCGAGCCGGTCGGCCATCGCGGTCATCGCCGCGACGACCTCCGGCGCCACGGTGAAGCCGAGCTGGGACGCGAACCGCGCCGCGCGCAGCATCCGCAGCGGGTCGTCGCCGAAGGAGTCCTCGGGACGGCCGGGCGTGCGCAGGACCGAGGCGGCCAGGTCGTCCATGCCGCCGTACGGGTCGACGAACGCGTCCGGGGCGCGCCACTCCGGCAGCGAGACGGCCATCGCGTTCACCGCGAAGTCGCGGCGAGCCAGGTCGTCGGACAGCGAGTCGCCGTAGGAGACGACGGGGTGGCGCGAGGCGCGGTCGTACGCCTCGGCGCGGTAGGTCGTGATCTCGAGCCGGAACCCCTTGCGCTGCGCGCCGACGGTCCCGAACGCGATACCGGTGTCCCAGGTCGCCTCCGCCCACCCCTCGAGCAGCCCCTGCACCCGCTCCGGCGGGGCGTCGGTCGCGAAGTCGAGGTCGTCGCCGAGCCGGCCGAGCATCGCGTCCCGGACGGAGCCGCCGACCAGGTGGAGCGAGCAGCCGGCGCTCGCGAAGCGCTCTCCGAGCTCGACCGCCACCGGCGCGACGCGCAGCAGCTCGCGCACGGCGTTGGTCTGGACCTCGGTCAGTGCGGGCACGGGCGACGAGCCTATCGGTGCGGCCCGATCGGTGTTTCACTACTCAGTCGCCGTGAGCGGAGGAGGTGGCGGGTGAAGGGCGCTCTCGACGTGCACCGGGAGCTGCTGGCCCGTGACGTGCCGCACGAGATGGTCCGGCTGCCGCGGCGCGCGACCTCGGGTGACGACCTGCCCCGCCTGCTCGCGCTGCCGCGGGGCGCCGTGACCGTCCACTGCTTCGAGGTGACCCGCGCCGACGGTGCGGCGTTCGCCGCGGTGCTGGTGCCCTCCGGCCGGGTGCCCGACCCGGCTGCCCTGCTCGACGCGCTCGGCGCCGTCGCCATCAGCCCGGCCCGGCCCGACGTCGTCAACGCCGTCACGGACTACGCCGCCGGGCTGGTGGGCCCGGTGTGCCTGCC
>SCTD01000200.1 GCA_004299215.1 Frankiales bacterium
CACCCCCGCGACGCTCGGTGGCGCGAAGCTCGAGGGCGCCGTCATCAGCTTCCCGATCACCGGTGGCAACGTGACCTACTACGACCCCGCGTCGGGCGTCACGCCGTACGTCCAGGGTCTCATCAACCACGACGACAGCGGTCTGCAGCTGACCGGCTCCAACGGCAAGGTCGTCAAGCTGGAGAACTTCGTCGTCGACCCGGCCGAGTCGGTGCTGACCGGCAAGGTGACCGTCGACGACGCCGTCTTCGCCGAGAGCGCTCCGCTGTTCTTCCTCGACGGCCGCACCCTGAACCCGCTCCAGGTCAACGCCGACGCCGGCACCGCCGTGCTCCAGGGCACGACCGTGAGCCTCACCAAGACCGCCGCCGACGCGCTGAACATGGTCTTCGAGACCGACGCGCTGGCCGAGTTCTTCACGGTCGGCATCGCCGAGATCACCGTCGACCTGCCGAAGTAGTCAGCCCGCACGACCCCCGGGGCCGGGCAGCGCGAGCTGCCCGGCCCTGCGGCGTTCCACCACGACGATCGCGACCAGCGCCGCGGCGAAGCACGCGCTGCCCAGTCGTGCCGCGCCTTCCGACGGCCCGGCCGGCACCACGGCGAAGAACGTCGGGTAGGCCGCGAGCGGGATCGCCAGCCACACGGGGCGTACGGCGAGAGCGGCCAGCGCCGCGAGCGGCAGACCGTACCACGGCTGCACGGGGGTCGCGACGAGCAGCGCAGAACCCAGCAGCAGCAGGGCTTCTCGTGACACGTCCTCGGGCGACCGCCGCACGCGACGCAGCACGAGCACGGCGACCGTCAGCCCGAGGAGCGCCGCGACGACCGTGCCCGGCGAGCCGGACAGCCCCAGCGGTCGCAGGAGCAGGAAGCGGTCCCCGCTGTCGTAGTCCTCCTCCTGCAGGTAGCCCGGCAGGTAGCCGAGCACGTCCCAGCCGACGGCGAGGACGTGAGGGACGTACGACACCACGCAGACCGCGAGGAACGCCGTCAGCACCCGCACCGGTCTGCGGCCGAGCAGCACCGGCAGCAGCAGCGCGGGGTAGAGCTTCACCATCGTGGCGGCTCCGAGGGCCGCGCCGGACCAGCCCGGGCGGCGTCCGGCCAGGCCGACCGCAGCGAGCACGAACAGCGTCGCGAGTCCGTCGACGTGGCCGTTCTGCACCGCCTCCAGCACCGCGACCGGGCTCCACGCGTAGACCGCCACCCAGCGCGGGTCGCGCTCGAACCGGAGCAGCAGCCGCCAGAGCAGGAGCATCGTCGCGATGTCGGCGAGCAGCGCGAACAGCTGCCAGCCGAGGTCCTCCAGCTGCGAGGCGCCGAGCGCGTGCCCGGTCACGAACCACGCCTGCGCGACCGGCGGGTAGATGGTGCGCACCGACGGCCGGTTGATGATCGTGCAGCCCGGTTCCTTGTCGCGCCGCTCGCACTCGGCGTCGTCGGGGAACAGCCAGTCGTCGCGCAGCTCCGCGAGCTCGGGTGCGGTCGGCGGGTAGCGGTAGGGGTCGGTCCCGGAGGCCTGCACCCGGCCGTCCCACGCGTAGCGGTAGAGGTCGTCCGACAGCGGGACCACAGCGGTGATCGCGGCGAGCCGCAGCGCGATCGCACCGAGCACCACCAGCAGCAGCACCCGCCGGGCCGGCACCCGGCGCAGCAGCGCGATCGCCACGGCCCAGGCGACCCACCACAGCAGGATCTCGACGAGCAGCCTGTCGTGGTTGCCCAGGATGCTCATCTCCTGGGTGGTGCGCCACGCGAGGAAGGTGGCGGCTCCGAGTGCAGCGACGGTCCCCGCAGCTGCCCGGTGCACCGTCACGCCGGAAGCCTGCCCTACCGGACGTGACCGGCGCCTCGTGAACCGCAGCCGGGTCGCGGGCGAACCCCTTGCCAGACCTTCCCCGCACCCAAGGAGCTTGCAGCGTGCTGCCGATGACGCGCCCCCGCACGGCCGCCCCCGGCAGGACCGAGACCTCCCCGGCCGAGCTGCTCACGCGCTGGCTGGCCGGTGACCCGGGCGAGGACCTCCAGCCGCGGCTGCTCCGGCTCGCCGACGGCCGGCTGCTGTCGCTGCCCGTCGCGCGCTGGGCCGGACCGGTCACCGAGGGGGATCGGAGCCTGCTCGCGCGCGCGCACGGCCCGGTGCTCGACGTGGGCTGCGGCCCTGGCCGGCTGACCGCCGAGCTGCACGCCCGCGGCGTCGACGTGCTCGGCGTCGAGGTGCTGCCGCAGGTCCCCGTGCTCGCCCGCGAGGCCGGTGCGCCGCTGCATGTGGCGGACGTCTTCGCAGACCTGCCGCGCGCCGGCGAGTGGCGGACCGTGCTGCTGGCCGACGGGAACACCGGCATCGGCGGCGCTCCCGTACGCCTGCTGCGCCGGGTCCACGACCTGCTGGCACCCGGCGGGTCCGTGCTGTGCGAGCTGCTGCCGTACGCCGGGACGGCCGGTCCGGTGCGACTCGAGGGCCTGGGCGCGACGAGCGCGTGGTTCCCTTGGTCGGTGCTGGACGCCCCCTCCCTGCGCGCTGCCGCCCGCGCCGCCGACCTGACGCCCGCCCACTCCTGGGAGTGCGACGGTCGCGCGTTCACCGAGCTGGTGCGGTCGTGAGCGCTCCCGTCGTCGTGATCGGTGCCGGCCCCGCCGGCCTGACCGCTGGCCTGCGGCTGCGCCAGGCGGGGGTCGCCGCGACCGTCGTCGAGGCGAGCGACAGCGTCGGCGGCATCAGCCGCACGGTCGAGCGCGACGGCTGGCGCTTCGACCTCGGGGGTCACCGCTTCTTCACGAAGGTGCCTGAGGTCGAGGCGTTCTGGCACGAGGTGCTGCCGGACGAGGACTTCCTCATGCGGCCGCGGCTGTCCCGGATCCTCTACCGGGGCAAGCTCTTCGACTACCCGCTCAAGCCGTTCAACGCGCTGTTCGGCCTCGGTGTCCTCGAGG
>SCTD01000201.1 GCA_004299215.1 Frankiales bacterium
GCTCTTCCGATCTGGCTCCGGGACCGGCGTCTCCGCCGGCTCCTTGATCGCGCGCGCCCGGCCGGCGGCGTGGTCGGCCACGCCGTCGGGCGGCGCCTGCGGCGCCTCGGCTGCCGCGCCCGCGACCACCGGCGAGGAGGTGCGGCGGTTGTTGCCGTCGACGACGTCGGCGACGATGACGGTGACGTTGTCGGGACCGCCACCGCGCAGCGCCAGCTGCACCAGCCGGTCGCAGGCCTCCTGCGGGTCGGGGATCTCCAGCGCCTCCTGCAGCGTCTCCACGCGACCGACCGGGCCGGTCAGCCCGTCGGTGCAGAGCAGGTAGCGGTCGCCGGGGCGGACCTCGCGCACCGACAGGTCGGGCTCGATGCCGTCCCGCCCGTCGAGCGCGCGGGTGATGAGCGAGCGCTGCGGGTGCGTGCTCGCCTCGTCCTCGCTGATCCGGCCCTCGTCCACCAGGGTCTGCACCAGCGTGTGGTCGTGGGTGATCTGCGTGAGCTCGCCGTCGCGCAGCAGGTAGGCGCGGGAGTCACCGATGTGCAGCATCCCGAGCCGGCTGCCGGCGAAGAGCACCGCGGTGAGCGTGGTGCCCATGCCCTCCAGAGCCGGGTCGCCGCTGACCATGTCGCGCAGGTGGGAGTTGGCGGACTCCGCGCTCTCGCGCAGCACCTCGAGCAGGTCGCTGCCGGGGGCGTCCTCGTCGAGGTGGGCCAGCGCGGCGATGGCAACCGCGGAGGCCACCTCGCCGGCGGCGTGCCCGCCCATGCCGTCGGCGACGGCCAGCACCCGCGGCCCGGCGTAGACCGAGTCCTCGTTGCCGTCGCGCAGCAGCCCGGTGTGCGAGCGCGCCGCGTAGCGCAGGCCCAGGCTCATGACGCCGGCCTCATGGGCGCAGCTCGAGGACGGTCTTGCCGATCCGGATGGGCGCGCCGACCGGGACCTGCGTCGGGCGGGCGACCTTCGCGTTGTTCAGGTAGGTGCCGTTGGTCGAGCCGAGGTCCTCGACCAGCCACACGCCCTCGGAGGGCACGAGCCGGGCGTGCCGGCTGCTGGCGTAGTCGTCGGTGAGCACGAGGGTGGAGTCGTCGGCCCGGCCGAGGGTGACGGGGCCGTCGCCGAGCTTGATGGTCGTGCCGGCGAGGGCCCCCTCGGTGACCACGAGCCTGCGGGCCGCGCTGCGACTGCGCCTGCCGCCCGGCACCTTGGGGGCTGCGGCCACGGGCGGCGGAGCGGGGGTCTTGACGACCCGGCTGCCGTACAGGTCGCTGCGGACAGTCCGGAAGGCGAGCACGACGAAGACCCAGAGCAGGGCCAGCAGGCCGTACTTCACTGCGGCCACGACCATGGCGCTTCCCATTCAGGCCTCTCTCTTGAAGACCATCGGGGTGGCGCCGACCTCGATGCGGTCGCCGTCCGCGAGCAGCGCCCCGCTCACCTTGCGGCCGTTGACGAGCGTGCCGTTCGTGGAGCGCAGGTCCGCCAGCCGGACGTCGTCGCCCTCGAGGTGCAGCTCGAGGTGCGCGCGCGAGACGCCGGTGTCGTGCAGCCGCAGGTCGGCCTCGGCGCCGCGCCCGATCACGGTCACCGGCTTGGTCAGCAGCACGGTGCGCTCGGGGGTGCCGCTGCCGGCGGGCAGCACCAGGCGCGGGCGCCCGGTGCCCGTCGTGCCGGGGTCGGCCGGCTGCGCGTCGGCGAGCACGGCGCTGCGGACCCGGAAGACGCCGGTGTCCAGCGTGTCGACCTTCTCGAAGACGACGCCCACCTTGCCGACGAACGACCAGCCCTGCTCCTCGGCGTGCTCCTTCACCATGCTGGCCAGCTCGGCCCGCAGCGGCTCGTCGTACTCACCCAGGCGCTCGTGGTCGACCGGGCCGAGCTCCACGACGTAGGAGTTGGGGACGAGCACCCGGCCCGCGCCGACGATGGCCTTCTTGTCGGCGGCCTCGCGCTGGAGCGCCGCGGCGACCTCGACGGGCTGGACCACCCCGCCGAACACGCGCGCGAACGCGCCCTCGACGAGGCCTTCGAGCCGACGCTCGAAGCGCTGCAGCACTCCCACGCCGGTTCCCCTTCCCTGTCGCGAGTGATCGTATCCGTGACGATCGTCGCCCTCCGCGTCGGTCTCGCCGCTGGTGCTAGCCTTCGATCTCCACTCGGGCGAGTGGCGGAATGGCAGACGCGCACGGTTCAGGTCCGTGTGTCCGAAAGGACGTGGGGGTTCAACTCCCCCCTCGCCCACACACTGACGGGTGTGCTCAGACCAGCGCGTCCCAGCCCTCCGGAGAGCCCCGGCTCAGGCCCTACAGCGGGAAGCTGCCGCCGGTGTAGCGGAAGCAGGAGCAGTCCTGGGCGTACGCGAAGGCCCGCGCCCGGGCCGGGCCCTCGCGTCGGCGATCCCGGAAGTCGGTACGTCCGTCGAGCACGGTGGCGCCGAGGAATCCGGTGCCCACGGCGTCGAGGCCGGCGTTCCACCGGCGTGCATCCGTCGCGCCGCGGGACTGCGTCAGGACCTTCTCGGCGAGACCGAAGGCGTCGCACGGCGAGAAGGCGAAGTAGTGGTCGCTCCGCGTCGACGGTGCGATGCCCTGGCTCCTCAACGTCGCCACGCAGGCGTCGGCGGCCGGCGTCGGCGTGACGTCGCCGGCGTCGTCCAGCGCCGGCAGCCAGCCGACGCCCTTGGCGCCCGCCAGCTGCTCCCGCGGGACGTTGTCCTTGATGACGTTCGGGATGACCAGGGAGGACAGGGCGTACCCCGGGCGGTACTGCTGAGACTTGGCGGCGGTGGCGAAGACCAGCATCAGGTTGCCCTCGACGGCGGAGACGAAGACCACCCGGTCGACGTCCTGCGTGGCGAAGTCGAGCACCGCGGCCTGGGCGTCGGACGCCAGCCCGCTCAGGTCGTTGATGCCCCCGAAGCAGCGGGTGCTGCGGGCGCGCACGACGTCGAGGCCGAGGGCCTTCGCCGTCGGTGCGAGCGTGCGGTCGTACGCCCGCTGGTTGTACGGGCAGCCCTCGATCACCACACCGATCCGGCTGGTCCGCGTGAGGTGTCCGGCGGCGCTCATCCGCTCGAGCAGGACCTTGAGACGCCGGTCCGCTCCGACGCCGACGGGCGAGCTCGTGAGCGGCTGCGCGCGGACGCTGCCGTCGTCGCCGAGCGCGTACGAGCCGTTCAGGTGGACGATCCCGGCCCTGGCCAGGCAGGCGGAGAACTGCTCCTCGGCCAGGCCGAGGAAGCTCATGACGAGAGCGACCTTCGCGTCGTCCACGAAGCGGGCGCAGGCGGCCTGGAGGTCGGCCGAGTAGGACGCGGAGCTGGACCTCAGCTCGAAGTAGGTGGGCACGACCTCGCGCCCTGCGAGACCGCCGCGCGCGTTCGCCGCCCTGACCAGTGCCTCGAGCACCCGTCGCGGGCCGAAGCTGGTGTCGTTGTCGACGCCTGCTCCCGACGCCGCGTCGTTGTTGACGTAGATCAGGCCGACCTTCAGCGGGGTGCGGTCGCCGGGGTCGTCCGGTGCACCCGGCGCGGCCTGCGGGTCCGGCGCGGCGTCGGCAGCCGGGGACGGTCCGGTGCGATCCGGCGTACCCGCGCTGCCGGTGTCCACGGCGCCGCCGGAGAGCGGCGCGGTCGCGTCGGGTTCGGGCTGCAAGACGGACGGTGCACCGCCGAGCTCGGAGCCCGCGCCCCCGCCGTCGCTCGTGAGGCCGGCCTGCTCAGGTGTGACCCCTCCTGGGGAAGCCTGCTGCACCGTCGACCCGCAGCCGGTGACGAGCACGAGCGCGAGCACGACGAGGCTGCGCCGCAGGTCGCTCGTCATCCGCGTGCGGCGGCACGCCCGGCGAGGTGCAGGTACCGGCTGCCGTCGGCCGCGTCGTAGAACACGGCGGGCAGGTGGCCGGACACCGACGGCATCGAGGTGAGGAACACGTCCGTGTCGTACGGCAGGAGCGGGGCCTCCGTGCTGCTCGCCCCCATGGCCGCTGCGAGCACGCCGGTCGGCAGGCTGACCAGCACGAGCTCGCCGTCGCGCAGGACGACCTCGTGCGTCATCGACTCCCGCTCGTAGCGGCCGACGTACGCCGACGGGTCGATCGGGGGTGCGGTCGTCACCGGCTCGAGCCGCGGCGGGATCCGCACGGCCGCGAGTTCCTCGAAGACCTCGGCGAAGAGGTCCTGGTAGAGCTCGCGCGACTCGCCGCCGTTGGTGAGCAGCGCGGCGACCAGGTCGG
>SCTD01000202.1 GCA_004299215.1 Frankiales bacterium
CCCTTGGTGCCGCCGCGGGCGACCCAGCGCCGCTCGCCGAGCACCACCGCCACGACGACCCCGAGGATGATCGCCAGCGCGTACGCGCGGACCGGGAACGGACCGAGCTGCCAGACGCCCGTCGACGGGCTGGGGAGGTACGCGAGCGTCACGGGGCGAGCCTAGTTGCGGACCGGCGACCGCACCCCTTCCGCGAGCTCGGCGGCCAGCCGCCGGACGGCGTCCACCCCCCCGGTCTGCAGGGCCGTGACGAGAGCCGATCCGACGACGACGGCGTCGGCGAAGCCCGCGACCTCCGCGGCCTGCTCACCTGTGGAGACCCCGATGCCGACGCCCACGGGCAGGTCGGTCTGCGCCCGCACCCGCGCCACGAGGTCGCGGGCGCCCGCGCCGAGCTGTGCCCGCGCGCCCGTGACGCCCATGACCGCCGCGGCGTAGACGAAGCCCCGGTTGGTGCGGCCGACGACGGCGATCCGCTCGTCGGTGCTGCTCGGGGCGACCAGGAAGACGGGGTCGAGGTCGAGGGCACGACAGGCCTCGAGCCACTCGGGTGCCTCCTCGGGGATGAGGTCCGGCGTGATCGCCCCCACTCCCCCGGCGTCCTTGAGCGCCTGCGCCCAGCGGCGGAAGCCGTACCGGTGGACGGGGTTCCAGTAGCCCATCACCAGGGTCGGCGCCCCGGTGGCCGCGACCGCCTCCACGGCGCGCAGCACGTCGGCCTGCCGGGTGCCGGCGTCGAGCGCCGCCTGGTGTGCGGCCTGGATGACCGGCCCCTCCATGAGCGGGTCGGAGTAGGGCATGCCGACCTCGACCGCGTCGACGCCCGCCTCGACCATCGCGGTCATCGCCTCGACGGAGGCGTCGTAGGACGGGAAGCCGACCGGGAGGTAGCCGACCAGCGCCGCGCGACCCTCGGTTCGGCAGCGCGCGAACAGCTCGTCGAGCTGACTCACGGCTGCTCGCCCTCGTGGGCGCGGACCAGGTCGGACTCGGCGACCTCCTCGCCGGTGACCAGGCCGAACCACCGGGCGGCGGTGTCGACGTCCTTGTCGCCCCGGCCGGAGGTGTTGACGACGATCACCAGGTCCCGCGCGTCCTTGCCGGCGGCGACCTGCGCGCGGCCCCAGTCGCACGCCCCGGCGAAGGCGTGCGCGGTCTCGATCGCGCAGAGGATGCCCTCGCTCTTGGCCAGCGTGTCCAGCGCCTGCATCGCCCACGCGTCGGCGACGCCGGTGTAGGTGGCCCGGCCGGAGTCGCGGAGCAGTGCGTGCTCCGGACCGACGCCGGGGTAGTCCAGCCCCGCGCTGATGCTGGTGGTCTCGGCGGTCTGGCCGTCCTCGTCCTGCATGAGGTAGCTGCGGGCGCCGTGCAGGACCCCGGGCTCGCCGGCGGTGAGGGGCGCGGCGTGCCGCCCGGTCTCGACGCCGTCGCCGCCGGCCTCGCAGCCGATCAGCGCGACGGACGCGTCCTCGAGGAACGGGTGGAAGATGCCCATCGCGTTGGAGCCGCCGCCGACGCAGGCGACGACCGCGTCGGGCAGCCGGCCGACCAGGTCGAGGCACTGCTGCCGAGCCTCGACGCCGATGACGCGCTGGAAGTCGCGGACCAGCATCGGGAACGGGTGCGGGCCGACGACGGAGCCGATCACGTAGTGGGTCGTCTCGACGTTCGTGACCCAGTCGCGCATCGCCTCGTTGGTGGCGTCCTTGAGGGTCCGGGTGCCGCTGGTCACCGGGATCACCTCGGCGCCGAGCAGCCTCATCCGCGCGACGTTCAGCGCCTGCCGCCGGGTGTCCTCCTCGCCCATGTAGACGGTGCAGTCGAAGCCGAAGAGCGCGCACGCCGTGGCCGTGGCGACGCCGTGCTGCCCGGCTCCCGTCTCGGCGATGACCCGCTGCTTGCCCATCTGCTTGGTCAGCAGCGCCTGGCCGAGCACGTTGTTGATCTTGTGGCTGCCCGTGTGCGCGAGGTCCTCGCGCTTGAGCAGGATCCGCGCGCCGCCGGCGTGCTCGGAGAGCCGGCGCGCGTCGGTCAGCGGCGTCGGCCGGCCGGCGTACGTCGTGAGCAGCCGGTCCAGCTCGGCCGTGAAGACCGGGTCGGTGCGGGCGGCCAGGTGCGCCGCGGTGAGCTCGTCGAGCGCGGCGACGAGCGCCTCGGGGACGAACCGGCCGCCGTACGCGCCGAAGTGGCCTGAGCTGTCGGGGCTCTCGCTCACTGCTCGCCGCCGCGGGCGGAGGGGTGGTTGCCGGCCGTGACGAGCTCGGCAACCGCCTGGCGCGGGTTGCCGCCGGTCACGACGCCCTCGCCCACCAGCACGGCGTCCGCCCCGGAGGCGGCGTAGGCGAGCAGGTCGTGCGGGCCGCGGACCCCCGACTCGGCGACCTTGACGACGCCGTCCGGGATGAGCGGAGCGAGCCGGGCGAAGACGGTGCGGTCCACCTCCAGCGTCTTGAGGTCGCGGGCGTTGACGCCGACGACCTTGGCGCCGGCGGCGAGTGCCCGCTCGAGCTCGGCCTCGTCGTGCACCTCGACCAGCGGCGTCATGCCGAGCGACTCCGAGCGCTCCACCAGCGAGATCAGCGCTTCCTGCTCGAGCGCCGCGACGATGAGCAGCGACAGGTCCGCGCCGTGGGCGCGTCCCTCCCAGAGCTGGTAGCTCGACACCACGAAGTCCTTGCGCAGCAGGGGCACCTCCACCCGCGCCCGCACGGCGTCGAGGTCGTCGAGGCTGCCGCCGAAGCGGCGCTGCTCGGTCAGCACGCTGATGACCCTCGCCCCGCCCGCCTCGTAGTCGGCGGCCAGCGCGGCCGGGTCCGCGATCGCGGCGAGCGCTCCCTTGGAAGGGCTGCTGCGCTTGACCTCGGCGATGACGGCCACGCCCGGTCCGCGCAGGGCAGCAGCGCCGTCCAGCGCCGCGGGGGCGGCGGCCGCGCGCTCCTTGAGCTCGTCCAGGGAGGTGCGGGCCTGGCGCTCGGCCAGGTCCTCGCGGACGCCGACGAGGATGTCGTCGAGCACGGTCACGCGGGGATCCTCCTCGGTCCGCCGCGGGCTCCCGCGACGCACGTCCACGCTAGTCGCGGGGCCCGGCCGGGGTCGCCGGGGGGTCCGCCGGGCCGGTGGGGTCCTCGCCGCGGTCGAGCGCCGCCCACAGGTCGCGCGCCGCGGCCGGCCCCTCGCTCGGCGCAGCGGGAGCGCCCGGGACAGGCGCCTCGTAGGCGCGGCCGAGGGCGGTCCAGCGACGGCCCCGCGCGGCGACCAGCAGGCCGGCGAGTGCCAGGACCAGCCCGCCGACGGCGGTGACGACCGACCAGCCGGTCAGGTCGCCGGACTCCCCCACGGCGCCACCCGCCTGGCGCACCGGGTCACTCATGAGGGCGCGTCCGAGCAGGCGCAGGCCGGTGAGCTCGAGGTTCACCACGACCGCGATCACCGCCGCCCCGGCGGCCAGGAGCAGCAGACCGACCAGGACCCGACCACGGCCCCGGGTCGCGGCGAGCGCGGGCACGCCGGCCAGCCCGACCAGACCGAGGGCACGCAGCCCGGGCGCGAGCTCCGTCCCCGTCACGCCGATCTCGCGCTGCGGCAGCAGGGGGCCTCCGGCGACCTGGAGCAGCACCCATGCGTTGCCGGTGCCGACCAGCACGAGGAACGCACCGGCCACGCAGAGCAGGGCGGCCAGCAGCGGCTCCCGCCTCACGGCACCGGACGCAGGGTGGCGGCCGCCGCCACCGCACGCAGCACGGCAGCGGCCTTGTTCTCGCACTCGGCCTGCTCGGCCGAGGCGACGCTGTCGGCGACGATCCCGGCACCGGCCTGGACGTACGCCGTCCCGCCGTGCAGCACGGCTGTGCGGATGGCGATGGCCATGTCCATGTCGCCGCCCGCGTCGAAGTAGCCGACGGTCCCGGCGTAGAGGTTGCGCCGGTGCGGCTCGAGCTCCTCGATGACCTCCATGGCGCGTGGCTTGGGGGCGCCGCTGACGGTGCCGGCGGGGAATGTGGCGCGCAGCACGTCGAAGGCGGTGCGCCCGGGCAGCAGCCTGCCGAAGACGGTCGACACCAGGTGCATGACGTGGCTGTAGCGCTCGACCCGCATGAAGCCGCTGACGTCCACCGTGCCGGGCACGCAGACCCGCCCGAGGTCGTTGCGCGCCAGGTCGACGAGCATCACGTGCTCGGCCCGCTCCTTGGGGTCGGCGCGCAGCTCGTCGGCGGCGGCCGCGTCCGCCTCCGGGGTCGCACCGCGAGGGCGCGTCCCGGCCGGCGGGTGCACGACGGCCCGGTCAGCGGTCACCGTGACGAGCGCCTCCGGGCTGGAACCCACCACGTCGTAGGGGGTCTCGCGTCCCGCGAAGCGCAGCAGGTACATGTACGGCGAGGGGTTGCTGGCCCGCAGCACCCGGTAGAGGTCGAGCGCATCGACGTCGGTCCGCACCTCGAACCGCTGGCTGAGCACCACCTGGAAGACGTCGCCGGCGCGGATGTGCTCGCGCCCGGCCTCGACCGCCGCTTCGTACGCCTCGGGGGTCGTGCGGCGGACGACCTCGGGCCGGGCGTCGAGGTCGACCGACGCGACCGTCGCGGGGGCGGGCTCGGACAGCGCGGTCGCCATGGCGTCCAGCCGCGTGACGGCGTCGTCGTACGACCCGCCGGGCAGCACGTTGGCGATCAGCAGGACGGTGCCGTCGGTGTGGTCGAGCACGGCCAGGTCGGTGACGAGCATGAGCGCGAGCTCGGGCATGCCGAGCTCGTCCGGAGCCGTGCTGGGCAGCCGCTCGATGCGGCGGACCACGTCGTAGCCGAGGTAGCCGACCAGACCGCCGGTCAGCGGCGGGTCGTCCGCGCCCTTGGGCGAGCGGAGCAGCTCGACCGCCTCCCGCACCGCCTCGAGGGGGTCCTCGCTGGTGGTCGGCAGTCCCTCGCCGACCCACAGCGCCCTGCCGTCCTGCTCGGTGAGCACTCCCGCGGAGCGGGCGCCGACGAAGGACCAGCGCGACCACTGCTTGCCCTGCTCGGCGGACTCGAGCAGGAAGGTCCCGGTGCGTCCGCCGGCGAGCTTGCGGTAGACCCCGACCGGGGTCTCCGCGTCGGCGAGCAGCCGGCGCGTGACGGCTCGGACCGGCTGCTGCAGCTGCTCGAACTCCTCCCGCGACGGCGACGTGGTGCCCAGCGTCATGACGCGGGTGAGGGCGCGCCGACCGCCGCGGGCAGGACGTCGGCGTCGAAGCAGGTGCGGTCGCCGGTGTGGCAGGCGCCGCTGCCGACCTGGTCGACCTTCACCAGCAGCGTGTCGCCGTCGCAGTCGAGCGCGACCGACTTGACCCACTGCTGCGATCCCGAGGTGTCGCCCTTGACCCAGTACTCCTGGCGGCTGCGACTCCAGTAGGTGCAGCGACCGGTGGTCAGGGTGCGGTGCAGCGCCTCGTCGTCCATCCAGCCGACCATCAGCACCTCGCCGGTGTCGTGCTGCTGGGCGACGGCCACGACGAGACCGTCGCGGTCCCGCTTGAGCCGCGCGGCGACGGCCGGGTCGAGGTCGGTGGGGCGGACGGCGGTGCTGGTCATGCCCGTCAGTGTGCCGGACGGCCGGCCGGCGCCGACGTCCCGGCAC
>SCTD01000203.1 GCA_004299215.1 Frankiales bacterium
TAGGACGAGAACTCCACGATCGTCAGGTAGTGGTTCGGCCGCTTGCGGTCGGCCGTGACGGTGATGCGGGACGGCCCGTCGCCGGTGCCCTCCATGTCGGCGCGCCGGGACTCGCCCAGCGCCCGCACCTCGTCGATCCGGGACGACTGCCACTCGATGATCTGCACGAAGCCTGTCATGCGCCCCCCAGTGCTCGGGGCCCGTCGGCGGGCGGGCCTGCCTGGCAGGCTGCGCCGACCCCGGGCGGCCGTCAAGGCCTGGTTAGCCTGAGCCGGTGCGTACGGCGCGGGTCCTGCAGCTGACCGGCGCGGGCCTGCTCGCCACCGCGCTCCACCTCACCGTCCTCGGCCCGCGGCGGCTGCGCGTGCACGACGTGCCGCTCGCGGTGCCGGGCTGGCCGGCCGAGCTGGACGGGCTGCGCGTGGCCGTCGTCGGCGACGTCCACGTCGGCTCGCCCTGGATGACCGTGCAGCGCACCCGGCGCATCGTCCAGCAGGTCGTCGACGCCCGGCCCGACCTCGTCGTGATGCTCGGCGACCACGTGGCGGACGTGTCCTGGGGGACGGTGCACGACGCGGCGACCGTCGCCGAGGCGCTCTCCGGGCTGGCCGCGCTCCCGGTCGTGGGCGTGCTCGGCAACCACGACTGGGACGCCGGTGGCGAGCAGGTGCGCGCGGCGCTCGAGGCGGTCGGCCTGCCGGTGCTCGAGGAGACGGCGGTGCCGGTGCTCGACGGCCGGCTGTGGGTGGCCGGCGTCGGTGACCTGTGGCGGCGTACCCCCTCGCCCACGAAGGCGCTCGCGGCGGTGCCGGCCGGGGCCACGGTGCTGCTGCTCACGCACAACCCCGACGTCGTGCTGGAGGTCCCGGACGCGGTGCCGCTGGTGCTCGCCGGGCACACGCACGGCGGGCAGGTGCGGATCCGCAACCGGGTGCTGCACACCATCAGCAAGCAGCACGGCAACCGCTGGTCGCACGGCTGGTACCCGGCCGAGCGGCTCTTCGTCACGGCCGGCCTGGGCACCTCGAAGTACCCGATCCGCAACGTCGTCCCGGAGGTCCCGGTCCTCGTCCTGCGGCCGGCATGAAGGGGCTGGCCCTGCTGCTCGCGGTGGTGCTCGCGGGCTGCGGCGGCGACGACCCCGCTGCGCCGCCCGACGGTCGGGTGCGAGCGACGCTCGACGGCGTCGAGCTGCTGCTCGAGGTCGCCGACGACCCGCAGGAGCGGGCGATCGGTCTGATGCGCCGCACGTCCGTGCCGCCCGGGACCGGCATGGTCTTCCGCTACGACGAGCCGGTGCAGTCGCGCTTCTACATGTACGACGTGCTGGTCCCGCTGCGCGCCGTCTTCGTCCGCGACGGCCGGGTGGTGCTGTCGGTGCTGATGCCGCCGTGCGAGCAGGGGCTGGCGCCGCAGGAGTGCCCGACGTACGGCCCGGACGAGCCCTTCGACACCGTCGTGGAGACGGCCCCGGAGACGCTGCCGGACGTGCAGCCCGGTGACCGGCTGGAGCTGGCGTCCTAGGTTCTCCCCATGGAGACCTCCGCAGTCCAGGACGCAGTACGCCGCGAGATGCCGCGGGCGCGGGCCGACCTCGAGGCGATGGTGCGGGTCCCGACCATCTCGGCCGACCCGGCGCACGCCGGTGACGTCGCCGCGGCCTGCGACCGCGCGGCGGAGCTGGCCCGTGAGGCGGGAGCCGCTGACGTGCAGGTGATCTCGGCCGGCGGGCAGCCGGCGGTGGTCGCCACCTGGCCGGCGCCGGAGGGCGCGCCGACGGTGCTGCTCTACGCGCACCTCGACGTCCAGCCGACCGGTCCGGCCGAGGAGTGGACGAGCGGGCCCTTCGACCCGACCGAGCGCGACGGCCGGCTCTACGGCCGCGGCGCTGCGGACGACAAGGCGGGGGTGCTGATGCACCTCGCCGTGCTGCGCGCCTTCGACGGACGGCCGCCGGTCGGGGTCGTGCTCTTCCTCGAGGGCGAGGAGGAGATCGGCTCGCCGACCCTGCCGGCGCTGCTCGCCGAGCACCGTGAGCTGCTCCGCTCCGACGTCATCGTCATCGCCGACAGCGGCAACGCCTCGGTCGAGGTGCCCGCCTTCACGACCAGCCTGCGCGGGCTGGTCGACCTCTGCGTCGAGGTGCGCGTGCTCGAGCGGCCGGTGCACTCCGGGGTCTTCGGCGGCGCGGTCCCGGACGCGCTCACCGCGCTCTGCCGCCTGCTCGCGACGCTGCACGACGAGGCCGGTGACGTCGCGGTCGAGGGGCTGCCGTCGAACCCGTCCCAGGCGCCCGACCCGACGGTCGAGGTCTTCCGCGCCGACGCCGGGCTGCTCGAGGGCGTCCAGCTCATCGGCACCGGCAGCATCCCGGAGCGGCTGTGGCACAAGCCCGCGCTCGCCGTCCTCGGGATGGACGTCCCCAGCATCGCCGCCGCCTCCAACGTCCTGCTGCCGCGCGCCCGCGCCAAGGTCAGCCTGCGCCTGGCGCCCGGCACCGACGAGCACGCCGCCCTCAAGCTGCTGAGCGACCACCTGACCGCTCACGCCGAGTGGGGCTGCCAGGTCGAGGTGACGCCGGGCTCGGTCGGCGGCGCGTTCGCCCTGGAGGCGACGGGCGACGTCTACGACAAGGCCCGCGTCGCGTTCGAGACGGCGTACGGCAACGCGCCCGTCGAGGCGGGCATCGGCGGCTCGATCCCCTTCATCGCCGAGTTCGCCCGCACCTACCCGGGCGCGACGGTGCTCGTGACCGGTGTGGGCGATCCCGCCTCGCGCTGGCACGGGATCGACGAGTCACTGCACCTGGGCATGTGGGAGCGGGCCTGCCTCGCCGAGGCGCTGCTGCTGGAGTCGCTCGCCTGATCAGCGGTGGCGCCGGTCCAGCGCGCGCAGGTGCAGGAGCGCCGGGACGAGCGTCACCACGGTCAGTCCGACGAAGAGCCACATCGCGCCGAGCGTCGCCCACTCGGTGGTCGGGTCGGCGCGGTGGCCGAACCACTGGTCGGTCGCCACCGTGACGCCCTCGAGGGTCCACATCACCAGGACGATCCCGGCCAGCAGGTGGCCGACCGCGGTGCGCTTCCAGAGCAGCGCCGCCGCGACGATCCCGAGCGGCAGCCACAGCGCGAGGTCCTGCACGATCACCGGGTTGGTCGTCAGCCCGGAGCCGGCCATGATCGAGGCCGGGTCGTCGGTGCCGATGGTCGGCACGATCCGTCCGACCCAGGCGACCGTGTTGAGCACGGCCACCGTCCCGAGGACCGACGCGACCAGCCGGGCCGGCGACCGGGGATCCCAGCGCGAGTGCAGCGCGCGTACGTCGATGCGAGTGAGGACGACCCCCGTCGTCCAGACGCTGACCCCGAGCAGGGCGACGTAGAGCAGGAACAGGCTGTTCAGCGGGTGGCGAAGCAGAACATCAGGCCCTGGTAGATCAGGTG
>SCTD01000204.1 GCA_004299215.1 Frankiales bacterium
CGCGAGGTCCTCACCGGATCGCTGCTGTCCCGCGCCTTCGGCCTGCCGCTGGTGGTGGAGGAGCGCTCCGGCCGCTACACCGCCCGGGCGGAGGCCCTGTAGCACGCGAACGGCCGTCGCTCCCCGGAGGGAGCGACGGCCGTCGGGACGTCGGGAGCGGTCAGGCCTGCAGGGCCGCGGTCTCGTCGACCCAGTCGACGGCGGCGGCGCGGAGCTTGTCCTCGTAGGCCTTGGCGTGGTGGCCGCAGAAGAGCAGGTCGCCCGAGGTGAGGACGACGCGGACGAAGGCCTGCGCGCCACAGCGGTCGCATCGGTCGGCGGCGGTGAGGGTCGGGGCAGTGGGTGTCACGGTTGCGGTCACGCCCTAGACAACACCACATGTGCGCCGTGCGTTCCCGTCGAGGGCAGGATGGACGGCGTGTCGTTGCCGACGGGAAACCCGCCTGAGACCGAGTCGCAGCCTGGGCCGCTGGCCGGGCTGGTGGTCGCGGACTTCAGCCGGGTGCTGGCCGGGCCGTTCGCGTCGATGATGCTGGCCGACCTCGGCGCGCGGGTGATCAAGGTCGAGCGGCCCGACGGCGGGGACGACTCGCGCGGCTACGGACCCTTCCTGGACGGTCGGTCGCTCTACTTCGCACGGGTCAACCGGGGCAAGGAGTCGGTCGCGCTGGACCTCAAGGACCCGGCCGACGTCGAGGTCGCCCGCCGGCTCGCCGCCCGCGCCGACGTGCTGGTCGAGAACTACCGCCCGGGGGTGATGGGGCGGCTGGGGCTCGGCCCGGAGCAGCTGCTGGCCGAGAACCCCCGGCTCGTCTACTGCTCGATCAGCGGCTTCGGCCACACCGGCCCGTGGTCGCAGCGCCCGGCCTACGACGCGGTCGTCCAGGGGATGAGCGGCATCATGGCGATCACCGGCGCCGAGGGAGGCCACCCGGTGAAGCCGGGCGCTCCGGTCGCGGACCTGTCGGCCGGCCTCTACGCCTTCGGCGGGATCACCAGCGCCCTGCTGGGCCGCGAGCGCACCGGCCGCGGCTGCCACCTCGACGTCGCGATGTACGACGCGACCGTCAGCCTGCTCGAGGGCGCCGCGCTGGCCTGGCTGGCCACGGGCAGCGACCCCGGGCCGATCGGCAACGCCCACTTCGCGATCGCGCCGTTCGACACCTTCGCGTGCCGCGACCGCGACATCACGATCTGCGCGGCGAACGACACGCTGTTCGCCACCCTGGTGCGCGCGCTCGGCGCCCCGGGACTGGCCGACGACCCGCGGTTCACCTCCAACGCGGCCCGGCACGACCGGCGCGCGGAGCTCAAGCGCGAGCTGGAGGCGCTGCTGGCCGCCGCGGACGCCGACCACTGGCTCGGCGAGCTCGACCTGGCCGGTGTGCCCTGCGGCCCGATCAGCACCGTCGCGGAGGCGGTCGGCAGCGAGCAGGCCGCGGTGCGGCGGATGGTCGTGGACGCGGGAGGCCTGCCGGGACCGGGGAACCCGCTGAAGCTCTCGTCGTACGACGACCCGGTCGTCCGTCGCCCGGCCCCGGCGCTGGACGAGCACGGCGCGGCGGTGCGGGCCGAGCTCGCTCGCTAACCGCCGAGCACCCGCACCAGACCGCGGATCGACCGCCGCTCGAGCTGCTCGTCGAGGGCGGTCGACCCGCTGACCAGCCGCTCGAACAGCCCCCACGTCCCGGGCAGCGATCGCAGCACCTCGTGGACCACCCGGGGGTGCCGGCGGAAGGCCGCGAGCGCCCGCCGTCCCGCGGCCATCTCAGGTCCCAGGACGCGCTCCACGCCCGCCGGGTAGGCCGAGGGGTCGCCCGCCGCAGCCGCTCCCGCCAGCGAGCCGGAGCGGAGCGCGAAGGAGATGCCCTCGCGCGTCCACGGCTCCAGCAGTCCCGCGGCGTCACCGGCGACCAGCACGCGACCGCGGACCAGCGGCGAGCCGGCGGCCCGGACCCGCGTGAGGTGGCCGCCGTCGACGCGCGCTGTCGCGAGGTCCAGCCCGAGACCCGCGGCGAAGGAGCGGTAGTAGGCCCGCATCGCCTCGCCCTGCGCGCGGTCCCCGATGACGCCGACCGTCAGGGAGTCGCCCTTCGGGAAGACCCAGCCGTACGACCCCGGCACCGGTCCCCAGTCGAGCAGCGCGCGGCCCTCCCAGTCCGAGCCGGGCGGCGTCGGCAGCTCGGCCTCCAGCCCGAGGTCGACCTGCTCGCAGCTCACCCCGACGTGCGCCGCGGCCCGGCTGCCGGACCCGTCCGCGCCGACGACGGCACCGGCCCGTACGCCGCCGTCGCGGGTGCGGACGAGGACGCCGCCGGAGTCCTGCTCGTACGCCGTGACGGTCTCGCCGGTCCGCAGCTCGACGCCGGCCTCGACGGCCAGGTCGACCAGGGCCGCGTCGAGGTCGGCGCGCAGCACCATCGGGAGGAAGGGGCCGTCGCTGCCGCGGGTGAAGGCGTGGCGGCCGCCCGAGGTGAAGGTGAACCGGCCGACGACGTCACGGGTCAGCGGCGCGAGCTCGACGCCCGCTGCGGTCACCGCGGACTGCGAGGCGCCGATCAGGCCGCCGCCGCAGCGCTTGTACCGGGGGAGCTGCTCGCGCTCCAGCAGGACCGTCCGGGCACCGGCCCGCGCTGCCGCGAGGGCCGCTGCAGCCCCGGCAGGGCCGGCGCCGACGACCGCGACGTCGTACGTCACAGCAGGGTGGTGGGGACGTCCACATGGCGCGAGCGGAGGTACTCCCCGAGGCCCTTGGCCTGCGGGTCGAAGCGGGTGCTGCTCGCGACGCCCTCGCCGAGCAGGCCGTGCACGACGACGTTCACGGCGCGCAGGTTCGGCAGCGGGTGCAGGTCCACCTGCAGGCCGTCCGCCTCGGGCAGCAGCGCCCGGAACTGCTTCTCGTCCAGCCAGCCGAGCAGCCAGGCGGCCGCCTCGTCCGTCCGCGCCCAGAAGCCGACGTTGGCGTTGCCGCCCTTGTCGCCCGAGCGCGCCCCGACGACCCGCCCCAGGGGCACCCGCTCGGCAGCACCCGTGGCGTCCGGGTGGGTGCGGCCCAGGGGCTCGGGTTGCCCGGACGCAGCGCCGGGGGTGTGCGGGATCACCTCGCGCCGGCCGTCGGGGTGCACCACGACGTGCTCGACCTCGGCGGAGTCGACCAGCGACGGCCAGTAGACGCCGTACGGCGAGGCGTCACCCGGCTGGGAGGTCAGGGTGCAGCCGGGGTAGCTGGCGAGCGCGAGCTCGACGGCCGCGTTCGAGAACGCCCGCCCGAGGACCTTCGGGTCGTCGCCGCGGACGAAGACCCGCAGCAGCGCGGCGGCCTGCTCGTTGGTGGGCGCGTCCTCCCGGTCCAGCCGGACCAGCCGGTGCTCGAACGGGTGCGGGTAGGCGTCGCGCAGGCCCGCCAGGGCGAGCTCGGCCTTGGCCTCGACGTCGAGCCCGGTCAGCACGAACGACATCGTGTTGCGGAAGCCGCCGAGCATGTTGAGGCAGACCTTGAGCCGGCCGCTGGGTGGCAGGCCGCGCACCCCGGAGACCCGCACCCGGTCCGGCCCCTCCTGGGCGAGCTCGATCGACGAGAAGTCGGTCACGACGTCGGGGCCGGCGTAGAGCGGCCCGGCGATCTCGTAGAGCAGCTGGGCGGTGACGGTCCCGACGGTGACGGCACCCCCTGTGCCGGGGTGCTTGGTGATGACCGCCGAGCCGTCGGCGGCCACCTCGGCGACCGGGAAGCCCATGTGGATGGGCTGGGCCACCTCGTCGCGGACGAAGCTGTAGTTGCCGCCCGTCGCCTGGGTGCCGCACTCGAGCACGTGCCCGACGGCCGTGGCGCCCGCGAGCCGGTCCCAGTCGTCCCGCGCCCAGCCGAAGTGCGCCGCCGCGGGCCCGACCACGAGGGACGCGTCGGTCACGCGGCCGGTGACCACGACCTGGGCGCCGCCCTGCAGGGCGGCGGCGATGCCCCAGGCGCCCAGGTAGGCGTTCGCCGTGAGCGGGGTCCGGTCCCCCAGCGGGGCGCCGGTGTCGAGGTTCGGCAGGTCGAGCTCGCCGACGCGGGGGAGCAGGTCGTCGCCCGCCACGTGGGCCACCGGGACGTCGACACCGAGCGTGGTCGCGAGGTCACGCACAGCAGCGGCGCAGGCCGCGGGGGCCAGCCCTCCGGCGTTGACGACCACCCTGGTGCCCCGGTCGGCGACGGTGCCGAGCACCGGCTCGAGCTGGCGCAGGAATGACGTCGCCCATCCGCGGGCAGGGTCCTTCGCCCGGGAGCGGAACAGGATGAGCATCGTGAGCTCGGCCAGGTAGTCACCCGTGACCACGTCCACGGGTCCGTCGTTGAGCACCTCGGAGAGCGCGCTCGCCCGGTCGCCGTAGAAGCCGGAGCAGTTCGCGATGCGCAGGACGTCCGTCACGCGCAGGATCGTCGCACCGTCCCCGGGCGGTGCCGCAGGAGAGGCAGGTTCCGTGCGAGTCGCTCGCCCGTCCGTCGTCGGCACCGTCCTCGCCGCCACCCTGCTCGCCGGTGTCGCCGTGGCCGGTCTCGCCGCCCGCACGCCCGAGCCGACCCCCCGCACGACGGCCGACGGCGCCGTCCTGCCGTCGCCGCTCGAGCAGCCGCTCGGCGAGCCGCTGGCCGAGGCTGCCGACCGCAGCCGCGCCGCCGCGCCGCCTGCCGCCCCGACGGTCGCGCCGCTGACAGGCCTGCGCGTGCCCGACCTGCTCGTCACCGTCCGCCGGCCGCTGACCCCGGCCCAGGTCGCCGCTGTGACGGCCGTCCGGAAGGTCGAGGCCGTCACGGTCGTCGACTCCGGCAGCGTCAAGGTCGGGGGGAGGTCCGCC
>SCTD01000205.1 GCA_004299215.1 Frankiales bacterium
CGACAGCGACGTCCCGTCGGTCGTGCAGCCTGAGGAGGGCTCGGCATGAGCGACCTGACCGACCCCCGCGACATCCTGCTGTCGCCGGTCATCTCCGAGAAGAGCTACGGCCTGCTCGACGAGAACAAGTACACCTTCCTCGTCCGTCCGGATGCCAACAAGACCCAGATCAAGATCGCGGTCGAGAAGGTCTTCGGCGTCAAGGTCAGCGACGTCAACACCCTCAACCGCCAGGGCAAGCGCAAGCGCACCCGCCAGGGCTTCGGGCAGCGCGCCAACACCAAGCGGGCGATCGTGACGCTGCGCGAGGGCCGCATCGAGATCTTCGGGGGCCCGGTTAGCTGAGCCGCCAGGCCAGCCGAACCGGAGCTACCAGGGAAGAGAGACAGACATGGGCATCCGCAAGTACAAGCCGACCACCCCGGGCCGTCGTGGCTCGTCGGTGGCCGACTTCGCCGAGATCACCCGGGACACCCCCGAGAAGTCGCTGGTGCGTCCGCTGCACAGCAAGGGCGGCCGCAACGCCCACGGGCGCATCACCACCCGGCACCAGGGCGGTGGCCACAAGCGCGCGTACCGCGTCATCGACTTCCGTCGCCACGACAAGGACGGCATCCCGGCCAAGGTCGCGCACATCGAGTACGACCCCAACCGCACCGCCCGCATCGCGCTGCTGCACTACGCCGACGGCGAGAAGCGCTACATCGTGGCGCCCAAGGGCCTGAACCAGGGCGACGTCGTCGAGGCCGGCCCCAACGCCGACATCAAGCCCGGCAACGCGCTGCCGCTGCGCAACATCCCGACCGGTACGACGGTGCACAACATCGAGCTCCGTCCCGGTGGCGGCGCGAAGATCGCCCGCTCCGCCGGCACGAGCGTCCAGCTCGTCGCGAAGGACGGGCCGTACGCCCAGCTGCGCATGCCGTCCGGCGAGATCCGCAACGTCGACCTGCGCTGCCGCGCCACGGTCGGCGAGGTCGGCAACGCCGAGCAGAGCAACATCAACTGGGGCAAGGCCGGCCGCATGCGCTGGAAGGGCAAGCGCCCGACCGTCCGCGGTGTCGCCATGAACCCGGTCGACCACCCGCACGGTGGTGGTGAGGGCAAGACCTCCGGTGGTCGTCACCCGGTCAACCCCGCGGGCAAGCCCGAGGGCCGCACCCGCCGCCGCAAGCCGAGCGATGCGCTCATCGTCCGCCGCCGCCGTACCAACAAGAAGCGCTAGGGGTAAGCCGCGATGCCGCGCAGTCTGAAGAAGGGTCCCTTCGTCGACGACCACCTCCTGAAGAAGGTGGACGCTCAGAACGACAAGGGCACCAAGAACGTGATCAAGACCTGGTCGCGCCGCTCGACGATCATCCCCGACATGCTCGGGCACACGATCGCCGTGCACGACGGCCGCAAGCACGTGCCCGTGTTCGTGACGGAGTCGATGGTCGGGCACAAGCTCGGCGAGTTCGCTCCGACGCGCACGTTCCGGGGTCACGTCAAGGACGACCGGAGGGCCCGTCGTGGCTGAGAACAAGACCCGGCACCTGCCGGCAAACGCCGCGCTGGCGCAGGCGAAGTACGTCCGCATGACGCCGATGAAGTGCCGTCGCGTCGTCGACCTCGTGCGCGGCATGCCCGTGCAGGACGCGCTCGACCAGCTGCGGTTCCAGCCGCAGGCCGCGGCCGAGCCGGTCGCGAAGGTGATCGCCAGCGCTGCCGCCAACGCGGAGAACAACAAGCAGCTCGACCCGGCGACGCTGTACATCAGCTCCGCCTACGTCGACGAGGGCCCGACCCTCAAGCGCTTCCGCCCCCGCGCCCAGGGCCGCGCGTTCCGCATCCGCAAGCGCACGAGCCACATCACCGTCGTCGTCGAGTCTGTGCTGCCCGCCACCGCGTCGGCAGCGCACTCGACGGAGCCGGCCACCCCGAAGAAGAAGGCAGGTGCCCGCTAGTGGGTCAGAAGGTCAACCCCCACGGGTTCCGGCTCGGCATCACCACCGACTGGGTGTCGCGCTGGTACGCCGACAAGAACTACGCCGAGTACGTCAAGGAAGACGTCGCCATCCGCCGCATGATGGGCAAGGGCATGGAGCGCGCCGGCATCTCCAAGGTGGAGATCGAGCGCACCCGTGACCGCGTCCGCGTCGACA
>SCTD01000206.1 GCA_004299215.1 Frankiales bacterium
CCGGCTCCCGACGGGTACGACTACTCCGACTCCTGGTTCGCCTCGTACGACGGCACGCAGCTGCACGCCGGCGTCTTCCTCCCGGCCGACAGCCGGCCCGGCGAGAAGCACCCGGTGCTGCTCGTGAGCACGCCGTACACCGCTCCGGGGGGCGGCGCGACGGGCGGGGCGCAGCTGGACGACGGGCCGGTCGTCCGCTTCCCGGAGCTGTTCGAGCACCCGGCGTTCCTGCGCGGCCGCTACGCCTACGTGCAGGTCGACGTCCGCGGCTTCGGCGGCTCGGGCGGCTGCTTCGGCTACTACCTCGAGCCCGAGAAGCAGGACGTGAAGGTCGCCGTCGAGTGGGCCGCGGCGCAGACGTGGTCGACCGGGAGGGTCGGGACCTGGGGCAAGTCCTACGACGCGGCGCAGCAGGTGCTGGCCCTCGCCGCGAAGCCGAAGGGGCTTGCGGCGCAGGTCATCCAGGCGCCAGGGCTGTCCGCCTACACCGCGCTCTGGATGAACGGCGTGCACTACGCCACCGGCCGCTACGCGACGACCGGCGTCTACACCGCCGACGACCTGATGCCGCCGCAGAACGCCGGCACCGTGGCGTCGCCGGAGTACGCCGCCGCTGCGGTGTCCGGCGCCACCGTCGACCCGACGTGCCGTACCGACGCGCTGGTGCGGATGAACACCGAGGGCGACCGGGCGGGTGAGTTCTGGAAGGGCAAGGAGCCCTACCTCGGCGCGCGCGGCTCGACCGTCCCGACGTTCTGGTCGCACGGCTTCTTCGACGCCAACACCAAGCCGGTCCACCTCGACGTCTGGTCCACGCTGAAGGGCCCGAAGCAGGCCTGGTTCGGGCAGTACACCCACCTGCGCGGGCACGAGCAGGGCGTCGGGCGCGAGGGCTTCAACGACGAGGCGTTCCGCTTCCTGGACCGCTACGTGCGGGGCGTGCGGACCGCTGCCGACCCGGCGGTGACCGTGCAGTCGGGCGACGGGCGCTGGCGGGCCGAGAAGGCGTGGCCGCCCGTGGACGGGCGACGGTGGGCGCTGCCGCTGCGGCCGGGCTCCTACGTCGACGAGCCGGGCAACACCGGCGACGGCTCGAGCGCCGGCCGCGGGCACTGGACGGCGACGCGACCGCTGCCGTACGCCGCCCACCTGGCCGGCGAGGTGCGGCTCACCGCACAGGTCTCCACCGTCGCGCCCGGCGCGCAGGTGGTCGCGCACGTGTACGACGTCGACGCCGACGGGGTCGCCACGCTGGTGACCCGTGGCGCTGCCGTGGCACGGACGACCGGGGCGCAGGACGTGGCGTACGCGCTCTACCCGCAGGACTGGGTCTTCGGGCAGGGGCACCGGATCGCGGTGCACCTGTCGGCCGCCGACGACGCGTGGTTCTCGCCGGGGGTCACCCAGACGGAGGTGACCGTCACCGGCGGCTCGGCGTCCTTCCCGCTGCTGGCCCAGCGGCGGACGCGCTTCCTGGCCGGCGACGAGAGCGACGGGACGCTGAACGACCGCCCCTTCCCGGTCGACGCGTCGACGCTGGACGAGGCGACCGTGACGGCGCTGCCGCCACGCCAGCGCGCCTAGCGGGCGCGGCTGGCGCCGCTCGCGCTGCGCCTGTGGGTGATGTCCCCAGCACGTGGGTGCTGGGGACATCACCCGTCAGCCGGCAGCGGCCTGATCGCTCTGGGGATCCTGGCCGGGGCGGCGGGCGGGCTACCTGCCGGTGCCGGCGTAGACGGTGGCCGCCTCGCCGTCGGGGCCGCCGAGCTCGAAGGCGTCGTGCACGGCACGCACCGCCGCCGGCACGTCGGTGTCGCGGCAGACGACGGAGATGCGGATCTCGGAGGTGCTGATCGCCTCGGCGTTGATGCCGGCGCTGGAGAGCGCCTCGAAGAAGGTGGCCGTCACGCCGGGGTGGCTCTTCATGCCCGCGCCGACGAGGGACACCTTGCCGATGTGCTCGTCGGACAGCAGCGACTCGTAGCCGACCTGCGCCTGCAGCTTCGACAGCGCGGTCATCGCGGTGGCGAGGTCGCTCTTGGGCAGCGTGAAGGAGATGTCGGTGCGGTCGGTCGCGCCGGAGACGTTCTGCACGATCATGTCGATGTTGACCTCGGCGTCGGCCACGGCGCGGAAGATGGCCGCCGCCTCGCCGACCTTGTCCGGCACCCCGACGACCGTGACGCGCGCCTCGGTGAGGTCGTGCGCGACCCCGCTGATGATCGCCTGCTCCATCGGTTCTCCTGTGATCAGCGTGCCGGGCTTGGTCGAGAAGGACGAGCGCACCACGAGCGGGACGTCGTAGCGGCGGGCGTACTCGACGCACCGCAGGTGGAGGATCTTGGCACCGGACGCGGCGAGCTCGAGCATCTCCTCGTACGACACCGTCGGCAGGTGCCGGGCGTTCGGGACGATGCGCGGGTCGGCCGAGTAGACGCCGTCGACGTCGCTGTAGATCTCACAGACCTCGGCGTGCAGGGCGGCGGCCAGCGCGACGGCCGTCGTGTCGGAGCCACCGCGACCGAGGGTGGTGATGTCCTTGCTGTCCTGGCTGACGCCCTGGAAGCCGGCGACGATGGCGATGTGGCCGCCCGCGAGCGCCTCCGTGATGCGGCCCGGCGTGACGTCGATGATGCGCGCCTTGCCGTGCGTGGAGTCGGTGATGACGCCGGCCTGGCTGCCGGTGAAGCTGCGCGCCGACAGGCCGAGCGACTGGATCGCCATGGCCAGCAGCGCCATCGAGATGCGCTCGCCGGCGGTGAGCAGCATGTCGAGCTCGCGGCCGGGCGGCAGCGGTGAGACCTGCTGGGCGAGGTCGAGCAGCTCGTCGGTCGTGTCCCCCATGGCGCTGACCACGACGCAGACGTCGTGGCCGGCCTTCTTGGTGGCGACGATCCGCTCGGCCACCCGCTTGATGCGCTCGGCGTCGGAGACGGACGACCCTCCGTACTTCTGCACGACCAGGCC
>SCTD01000207.1 GCA_004299215.1 Frankiales bacterium
CGACGATCAGCGCATGCCGTCCCTCGAGCTTGGTGCGGATCTCCGGCACGCCGACGCCGTCGAGCAGCAGGTCCCGCTCCTTGAGCAGGTACTCCATGGTGTTCGCGGCGAACGCCTCGAGCTGCGTGGCGAGGCCCGCTCGGGCCTCGGCCATGGCCGCCCCGATCGTCTCGGCGTCCTGCTCGGCGCCGACCGCCAGCACCTGCTCGCGCGAGCCGTAGAGGGTGTCCCCGTCGAGGCGGACGACGTCGCCGTCGCGCACCTCGCGGAAGACCGTGTCGCCCACGCCGTCGAGCAGCGGGATGCCGGCGGCGAGCAGGATCTCCGGTCCGAGGTTGGGATAGCGGCCGCTGACGCTGGGCGCGGCGTTGACCACGGCCGCGACCTTGCAGCCGACCAGGGCGTCGGCGCTGACGCGGTCGATGTCGACGTGGTCGATGACCGCGATGTCACCCGGCCGGAGGCGCTTGGTGAGGTTCTTCGTGCGCCGGTCGAGCCGCGCGACACCGACGGTCCCCGGCAGCCGGTCGGGGTTCCGACCACGGCGGAGCACAGCGAGCCTCATCACCGGTCAGTCTGCCAGAGCGGGCCGGGCAGCCCGGGAGGCGCGCCCCGGCTCAGGCTCCCTTGGCCGCCAGGGTGAGCTCGTCGACGGGGACGCCGGTGAAGACGGCGATGCCGACCTTGACCGCCCGGCAGTGCGATGCCTTCACCGACGTGACCTCGGGGTTGTCGGTGGAGAGCTCGTTGACGCCGTTGACCACCAGGTCGTAGTCCGAGGCGGGGTTCGCCCAGGACAGCGTGAAGGTGAGCTTCCCGCGGCTGGCGGCCGGCTTGCCGGACAGGTCGAGGACGTAGGTGCCGACCTCGTCCTCGGTCAGGTTGAGCGCCCCGACCGGGGTCGCGACGACCTCCTTGCTCTCCGTCCCGGGCTTGACCAGGACGGCGCCCGCGGGTGCCTTGCAGGCACCGTGCTTGGCAGGAGCGGCCACGGCGGGACCGGCGGCGACGATGACGGACAGGACGCCGGCGGCGGCGAGGAGTCGCTTCATGCCGTCAGAGTTCGCCCCGGGCGACGCGAGTCCTGCCACGGCTCAGAAGTAGTCGAGCAGCGCCGGGGCCGGGCCGGCGAACGCCGCGTCGAGCCCCGGGAGGTCTCCGTCGAGCAGTCCGGCCCGGCGCAGGTCGTCACCGGTGGCCGCCCCGGCGTACAGCAGCGCCAGCCCGCGCACGTGCAGCCGAGCGGCCGCGGTGCCCGTCGGGGAGAGCGCTCCCCGACCGCCGCTCACCTCGAGCTGCCAGGCCTGGCAGACCTGCGGCTGCTGGGGGTCGTCGAGGACGAACGACGCCTGCGCGCTCACCCGCTCGGGGAAGCCGCGGGCGTCGACCGCCGCGACCGGGTCGACCACGCGCAGCATCCAGGGCTGGGTCGTCACCGGCGGCGGGACGGCCGCGCCGACCAGCCGCTGCAGCCCGGCGGTCGGCCCGCGCCAGAGCACGGTCGAGGCGACCGGGTGCCAGCGCGCCAACGAGCCGAGCAGCGCCCGCGCGGCGCCCGCGTCCGCGGCGACCAGCTCCCAGACCCGCAGCTCCCCCTCTCCGCCGCGGTAGCCGCGCCCGCGGTCGTAGGTCACGAAGCCGCGGGTCGTGCCGTCCGGCCCCGCGGCGAGCGACACCAGGCTGGACGCGAAGGCGTCGGCGGCGCCGCCGGGGAACAGCCGGCCGCGCCGGGTCAGCCCGCCGGCGCCGGCGGCGGCCCAGCCGTCGTAGAGCGCCTCGATGGTCGCGGCGTCGCGGTCGGGCTCGCCCGTGCGCACCGTGCAGTCGGTGTCCGCGGGGGCCGGGGCCAGGTCGCGGGTCGCCAACCGGGTGTCGTCGAGCGTGCCGACGACCTCCCAGCCCAGCGAGCGGTAGAGCGGCACGACGGTCGGGAAGAG
>SCTD01000208.1 GCA_004299215.1 Frankiales bacterium
CCGCTCGCCCTGGTAGGTGCGCTCCTCGCCGAGCAGCTCGGGCAGGCTCTGCCCCTGCCCCGGCGGCCGGAAGCGGTCCGGATCCCTCGCCGGGTCGAGACCCCTCGGCTGCTCGGGCACCGGCTCGACGACGCGCGGGTGCGCCGCCGGGTCGAACCGGTCGGGGTCCTGGGACATGTCCAGGGGTCGCGTGCGTCCGTCCGCAGGCTCGAGGCCGGGAACGGCGGGCCGGTCGGGTTCGGTCGTCATGTCGAGCCTCCTCGTACGCCTTGGACTGTCCTCTCCGCCCAGGGGTCTGTCACGTGATCAGCCCATGTGGGGGTACCGGTGGTCGTGCGGCGGGACGAAGGTCGTCTTCAGCGTCCGGGGTGAGGTCCAGCGCAGCAGGTTGAGCACCGACCCTGCCTTGTCGTTGGTGCCGCTCTGCCGCGCGCCGCCGAACGGCTGCTGCCCGACGACGGCCCCCGTCGGCTTGTCGTTGACGTAGAAGTTGCCGGCCGTGAAGCGCAGCCGCTCGGTCGCCTCCGCGACGGCGTAGGCGTCGTCGGCGACGACCGCGCCGGTGAGGGCGTACGGCGCCGTGTCGTCGACCAGGTCGAGCGTGGCGTCCCAGTCGGCGTCGTCGTAGACGTGCACCGCGAGCACCGGGCCGAAGTACTCGCGCGAGAACACCTCGTGCCGCGGGTCCTTGCCGACCACCACGGTAGGGGCGACGAAGAACCCCTCGGAGTCGTCGGCCGTCCCGCCGGTGAGCACCTCCAGCCGGGGGTCGTCGTGCGCGTCGCGGACCACGCGCGCGAGCCGGTCCCAGGCCCGACGGTCGATGACCGCGCCGCCGAAGTGCTTCAGGTCCGTCACGTCGCCGTAGGACAGCGAGCGCACCCGGTCGGCGAGCGAGTCCCGCAGCCCGCCGTCCCACAGCGAGCGGGGGACGTAGGCCCGTGAGGCGGCCGAGCACTTCTGCCCCTGGTACTCGAAAGCACCTCGTACCAGGGCGATCTCGAGTGCCGCAGGATCGGCGGAGGCGTGCGCGAGGACGAAGTCCTTGCCTCCCGTCTCCCCCACCAGGCGCGGATAGCTCTTGTACGACGGGAGGTTCCGGGCCACGGCCTGCCAGAGGTGCTGGAAGGTCGCGGTGGAGCCGGTGAAGTGGATGCCGGCCAGCTCGGGGTGGGGCACGGCCACCTCGGACACCGCACCCCCGTTGCCGGTCACCAGGTTGACCACGCCCGGCGGCAGGCCCGCGGCCTCGAGCAGCCGCATCGTGAAGTGGGCCGCGAGCTGCTGGGTGGGTGAGGGCTTCCAGACGACGGTGTTGCCCATCAGCGCCGGTGCCAGCGGCAGGTTGCCGGCGATGGCGGTGAAGTTGAACGGGGTGATCGCGAGGACGAACCCCTCGAGCGGTCGGTGGTCCATCCGGTTCCACACGCCCGGCGAGGACACCGGCTGCTCGGCCAGCACCTGCCGGCCGAAGGCGACGTTGAAGCGCAGGAAGTCGATGAGCTCGCAGGCGCTGTCGATCTCGGCCTGGATCGCCGTCTTGCTCTGGCCGAGCATCGTTGCGGCGTTCAGGGTGTCGCGCCAGGACCCCGCGAGCAGGTCGGCGGCCCGCAGCAGCACCGCGGCCCGGTCGTCGTACGACGTCGCACGCCAGGCCGGCGCCGCCGCCAGCGCGGCGTCCACCGCCGCCTGCACGTCGGCGGCGGTGGCGTCGCGGGTCGTGCCCAGCACCGAGGCGTGCCGGTGCGGCTGCACGACGTCGATCGGGTCGCCACCGCCCAGCCGCTGCTCGCCGTCGATGGTCATGGTCAGGTCGAGCTGCGTCCCGGCGAGCTCGGCCAGCCGCCTCTCGAGCGACGCGCGCTCGGAGCTGTCGGGGGCGTAGCCCCGGATCGGCTCGTTGACGGGCAGGGGCACGGAGGTGACGGCGTCCACGACCGCATGCTGTCACGCTCCCGGCTAGCGTCGAGGTGTGCGCGGACGGACGCTCCTGCTGGTGTGCCTCGCGCTGCTCGTCGGCATCGGTGCGGCCCTGCTGCTGAGTCGGTCGGAACCGACGCCGCCGGCCCTCGCCGCACCGCAGGACGAGCCCGGTCCGGTGCTGCTGGTGCCGGGCTACGGCGGCTCGACCGTCGGGCTCGAGGTGCTCGCCGAGGCGCTCCGAGGGGAGGGCCGGGTGGCCACGGTGGTGCCGCTCCCCGGCGACGGCACCGGCGACCTGCGCGCCTCCGCCGATGCGCTCGACGCCGCGGTCACGGCGTCGGGAGCCGGCTCCGTCGACGTGATCGGCTACAGCGCAGGTGGTCTCGTGGCGCGGCTGTGGGCGCGCGACAACTCTTCCGAGGTGCGCCGGGTCGTGACGCTCGGCTCGCCGCACCACGGCACCCGCCTGGCGTCGCTGGGTGCGGCGTACAGCCCGGGGTCCTGCCCGGCAGCGTGCCTGCAGATGGTTCCCGGCAGCGAGCTGCTGGACGGGCTCAACGACGGCGACGAGACCCCGGACGGCCCGCAGTGGCTGTCGCTGTGGACCGACCAGGACCAGGTCGTGACGCCGCCGGACTCGGCCCGCCTCGACGGCGCCGTCAACGTGGCGCTGCAGGACCTCTGCCCCGGCCTGCAGCTCGACCACGACGGCCTTCCGGTCTCGCCGGTCGTGACCTCCCTGGTCCTGCAGGCGCTCGCGGCCGAGGAGCTGCGCGAGCCGACGGCGTGCCCTACCAGCTGAGCGGCAGGGACTCGACCGCGTAGATGCCCGTCGTCGGCCCGAGCACCGGCTCGCCGTCGAGCCGCAGGTCGGGGGTCAGCGGCGCGAGGTGCCGGAAGGTCTCGGCCAGCTCGGCCCGCGCCAGGTAGGCGCCGACGCAGTAGTGGGCGCCCATGCCGAAGGTCAGCGGGACCGCCGAGCCGCGCTCCTTCGTGATGTCGAAGCGCTCCGGCTCCTCGAAGGCCTCGGGGTCCCGGTTGGCCGTCGCTGCGCAGACGAAGACGACCGTTCCCGCCGGGAAGAGCACGTCGCGCAGCTCGACGTCCTCCGTGGCGATCCGCGCGGTGAAGAGGGTGATCGGCTCGAAGCGCAGCACCTCCTGCACCGCCCGGTCGACCAGCGAGGGGTCCTCCCGCAGCGCCCGCCACTGGTCGGGGTGCTCGGCGAACAGCCGCATCCCGTGCGCGATCTGCGCCGTCGTGGTGTCGGTGCCGCCGCTGATGACCGAGCTGACCAGGGTGGCCGCCTCGTCGTCGGTGATCGCCTCGCCGGCCGCGAGCACGCTGACCAGGTCCTCGCCGGGCGCCTCCCGCCGGCGCGCCAGCAGGTCGCCGACGTAGGCCCGCACCTCGGCGTACGCCTGCTCGACCTGCGGGCCGACCTCGTGCAGCCGGAACTTGAAGACCTCCTGCAGCAGCACGCTCCAGCGCGCGAGCAGCGGGGCGTCGCCCGGCACGTCGAGCAGCGCCGCGATGGCCTGCGACGGCAGCGGCTCCGCGAGCGTCGAGACGAGCTCGCAGCGGCCGGCGTCCTGCACCGGGGCCCACAGCTCCTCCACCAGGGCCCGCAGCTGCGGCCGGAGCCGCTCGGCGGCGCGCGGGGTGAAGGCGGGCGCGAGCTGGCGGCGCAGCCGGGCATGGTCCTCGCCCGTCTGCACCATCAGGCCGTCAGCGTTGCGGTCCCAGATCGGGCCCTCCGTGACCCCCTGCAGCTCCAGCAGCTCCAGCGCCGGGAAGGCGAACCGGCGGTCGCGCAGGATCGCGTTGCCCGCCTCCCGGTCGAGGACGGCGAAGCCCATCGAGCCGCGTACCAGCCAGCTCTGCGCGGCGAGCTCCCCCAGAGCGCGGTGGAACTCCGCTCCGGTGACGTGCGGGTCCACGTGGTCGTACGACGGCCAGGCCCTCTCGTCGACGCGCTGCATGCGCCGCATCCTGCCCCAGCCCGGCAGCGCCGGTCAGCGCACGCGCAGGCCGCCGAGCAGCCCGAGCAGCAGCCGGCGGGCCTCCGCGCGGGCCGCCTCCTCGTCCTCGGCCTCGGCGACCGAGTGCCCCGCCTCGCCCAGCGTCGTGAAGAGAAGTCGGGTGAGCAGCTCCATCGGCTGCTGGATCAGGCCGGCGTCGAGAAGGCCCTGCACGGCGCCGGCGAGCAGCTCGCGCGACGAGCACCCGTCCAGCTCGCGCCACCGGGCGTAGCCGAGCGCGACCGGTCCCTCCTGGAACATGATCCGCCGGACCGTCTCGTCCGAGCAGGCCTCGAGGTAGGCGTCCAGCCCCGCCTCGACCAGCTCCCAGGGCCCGGCGTCCGGCGGCACGGCCGCCGCGATCCGCTCGGCCAGCCGCAGGTCGATCTCGGCGAACACCGCCTCGAACAGCGCGAGCTTGCCGCCCTTGAAGTGGTGGTAGAGCGCGCCCTTGGTCACCCGCGCGTCGCGCACCACGTCGTCGAGCGAGGTGGCCGCGAAGCCGCGCTCGGTGAACAGCCGCAGCGCGCTGTCGACCAGCGCCGCCCGGGTGGCGTCCACCGCTTCCTCGCGCCGGCTCTTGACGGCTTCCATGACCTCAGTATGGTGCATACTCACGGTACGTACCAACGGTATGTCACAGACCAGGAGAACGTCATGACGCGTACGACGACCGGCCTCCCGACTCCCTCACCCCCGACGAGCCGTGATCCACGCGGAGCCTCAGGCGGATCCGAGGACGGGAACCACCTCACGATGCGCGTGGATCACGATGCGGTGGCGCGGCCGCTGGGGCTCGGCGCGTGGCGGGAGGTCTCCCGCACCGGCGCGCTGCCCGGCGACCCCGACCCGGACAGCACGGCCGCCGGGCTCATCCGCCGCTGGTACCAGCACCTGGCGGTCGCGATCGACGTCCCGATGGAGCGCCTGCCTCCCGGCGAGGACCGCCTCCCCGAGCTGGTCCGCGCCTGGCTCGACCTGGCCCGCCGGACCGAACCGGTGCGCCGGCACGTCGCGCTGACCTCCGGACCGCGGGCGAGCGCGGAGGCCGAGCGGCAGGCGCGGCTGCTCGCCGGCCTGCTCGCCGAGGACCTCGCGCTGATGGGCGCGCCCGCGCCGCTGCGGTCCGCGAGGGACCTGCTGGCCGAGCTCGCCACCGTCGCCGCGGCCGAGGACGCCGCAGGGCGGGTGCTCCGCGACGCCCGCCGCTCCCTGCTCGGTGCCGAGACGGCACCGCGCCCGCACCTGCTCGCGCGGCTGGCGCGCATCCTGCAGCGGCCGGCCACGGCCTGACCGGCTAGCGGGACCACTGCGTGACGGAGTACCGCTCGGTGGAGCCGGCGCGCAGCAGGTTGCGCAGCGAGCCCACCCGGCTCCGCGGTGGCGGTCACGCGCCGCGCCCTCCACTGCAGGCGAGCGACGGCGAGCTCCTCGCGCTCCAGCTCGGCGTCCACCCGCCGAGTCTGGCTCAGGGGCGGGTGTTCGGCGCCAGGGGCGGCATGATGCCCGGCACGACCATCCGGTCCTCCTCCGGGCGGGGACCCGGGATGGCCCCGGGCGGCGGGAGCAGCGAGCGGCCGAGCTGCGGCGTGACCTCGTCGGCCGGCTGCGGCCTGCCGAGCAGGTAGCCCTGCAGCAGGTCGATGCCGACCTCGCGCAGGAACGCTGCCTGGGCAGCGGTCTCGACACCCTCTGCGACGACCTCGAGCCCGAGCCCGTGCCCCATGGCGACGGCGGCGGTGACCAGCGTCGCGCTGTCGCGCGGCAGGGCGCCGAGCCGGTCGACGAACGACTTGTCGATCTTCATCTCGTCGAGCGGCATCTCGCCGAGGCGGGCCAGCGAGGAGTAGCCGGTGCCGAAGTCGTCCAGCGCGAGCCGGACGCCGAGGCTGCGAAGCTGCCAGAGCACGGCGACCGCGGCCTCGCTGTCGTCGACGAGCAGGCTCTCGGTGAGCTCCAGCACCAGGCGGGTCGGGTCGATCCGCGAGCTCCACAGCACGCGACGGACGTCCTCGACGAAGCCCGGCTCGATCAGCTGGCGCGCGGACACGTTGACGGCGACGGTGAGGTACGGCGCGGTCGGCTGCCACCTGGCCAGCTGCGCGCAGGCGAGCTGCAGGACCTTCAGGCCCAGCGGGACGATCAGCCCGGTGCGCTCGGCCAGCCCGATGAAGCTGTCCGGCGGGACGAGGCCACGCTCCGGGTGCTTCCAGCGCACCAGCGCCTCGACGGAGGCGATCTTGCCGGTGTCCCCGGCGATCAGCGGCTGGTAGAGCAGGAAGAGCTCGTCGGCCTGCAGACCGCGGGCCAGGTCGGCCTCGGTGAGACCGTTGTCGACCGGGGGCGGGGGCGCCTCACCCATGACGACGACCGGTGCCTGCCCGGCGGTCGCGCGACGGGCTGCCGCCTCGGCGGTGCGGAGCAGGATGCGGCCGCTGAGGGTGCTGCCGGCACCGGCGATCGAGATGCCGGTGCGCAGCCGCAGCACGACCAGGTGGTCGCCGGAGCTGACCGGCTCCTGCAGCGGGTCGACCAGCCGGGACGCGACGGCCGCGGAGTCGGCCTGGGTCATGCCGGTGAGCAGCACGCCGAAGCTGTCGCCGCCGAGCCTGCCGACGACGTCCGCGCTGCGCGCGGTGCCGGCCAGCCGCTGGGCGAGCTGGGTGAGGGCGGCGTCGCCGAAGGGGTCGCCGTAGGAGTCGTTGACGTCGGTGAAGCCGGCGACCGACACGACGAGGATGCCGGTGGGGTGCCCGGCCGACAGGGTGGCGTCGACCTGGTGCAGGAAGGCCGTGCGGTTGAGCAGCCCGGTCAGCGCATCGTGCGTGGACCAGTAGTGCAGCTGCCCGACCAGCTCCTGCTGTGACTGATGCGCGGCGCGGACCTCGTCGTCGCGGGCGACCGCGGTGCGCAGCGCGTGCGTGCGGGAGGCGGTGGCGAGGGCCGCGCTGCGCGAGACCAGGCGCGCGGCCATGACGAGAGCGAGGGCGACGACGGCGGCCGCCGCGATCTGGCCGTACGACGGGACGGTCCGGCCGGCCAGCAGCGCGACGGCGAGCCCGGTCGACAGGGCGACCTGGACGCCGGTCCCGCACCAGACGCCGGCGAGGACGGCGGCGAGGACGGCGGAGGCCACGGCCGCCGGGGCCGGCAGCGCGACGGCGGCGGCGGCGGTCTCGACCAGCAGGAGCACGAGCAGCAGGCTGGCGCGGCGCGGCCGGTCGAGCATGATCCGCTCGAGCAGCGGCTGCCGGCTGGGGGCAGGGTCGGTCTTGCGACGGCTCTCAGGCACCGGTCACCCCGACGGGGGCGTCGAGGGGGAGGACGTCCGCGGATCGCGGGGTGGGCACGTCCGAGGCGCGGCCGGGTGTCAGCACGGGCGGTGCCTGGTGCACGCGCCAGCACCCCTTGCCGGCGGCCTTGGCGGCGTAGAGGGCGCGGTCGGCGTGCTGGAGCAGCGCGTCCCCGTCGTCCTCCTGCAGCGGGACGGCGATCCCGATGCTGGCGTCGATCGCGACCCGGCGGCCCTGCACCGCGATGGGCTCCTGCAGGACCGCGAGCACGCGGGAGGCGACGGCGCAGGCGGCCTCCGCCTCGCGCACGCCGCTGAGCAGGATCGCGAACTCGTCGCCGCCGAAGCGACCGACCATGTCCTCACCGCCCACGCAGGAGCGCAGCCGGCCGGCCACGGCGACGAGCACCTCGTCCCCGGCGGCGTGGCCGAGCTCGTCGTTGACCTCCTTGAAGCCGTCCAGGTCGAGGAACAGCAGCGTCTCGCCGCCCCGGGTCCCGGTCATCCGGGCGTCGAGGGCAGCGCGGTTGGCCAGGCCGGTCAGGGCGTCGTGGCTGGCGGCCCGGGCGAGCTGCTCGGCCTGCTGCTGGCTGCGCTCGTAGAGCCGCGCCTTGCCGATGGCCGTGGCCGCCTGCTCCGCGAACAGGCTGACGGCGCGCAGGTCGTACTCACTGAAGTCGCCCTCGCCGGGGGCGGAGAGGTTGAGGACCCCGAGCAGCTCGCCGCGCTCCAGCAGCGGGACGCACAGGGCGCTGCGCACCTCGCCGCCGCTGCGGCGGACCAGGCCGGGGAACAGGGCCGAGGTGGCGCGCCCGTCGATGAGCAGCGGCTCGCGGGTGCGCGCGACGTGCCCGGCGATGCCGTCGCCGAGAGCCGCGCGCCTGCCGAGAGCGCCGGCGTTGCCGACGGCCGCTGCCACGACGAGCTCGTCGCCGTCCAGCAGCATCACCGAGCCGCTGCTGGCGGGGAGCAGGTCGGTGGCACCGGAGAGGATGGAGTCGAGGACCCGGTCGAGCTCGAGAGTGGAGTTCACGGCACGGCCGGCGTCGAGCAGCGCGCTGATCTCGTGCAGCCGGTTGGTGAGCGCCGTCGTGAGCAGCCGCTCGTCCATCAGCAGGCTGGAGACGCGCCGCAGGCTCATCTCCTTCTCGATCGTGTAGCCGGAGAGAGCGACGGGGACGGCGAGCATGGCGAAGCGGGCCACGGGGTGGCGGAGCACGGAGGACATCTCCTCCGGGTCCCAGGTCGTGAAGAGCACCATCGCGCCCGTCACGCCGATGAGCAGGAGCGTGGACATCAGCCACAGCTCGAAGCGGCGGCGCTCGACCTGCTCGAAGCTGGGCAGCTCCTTGCCGCGCATGCCGGACACCCGGGCTGCCGCCCTGAGCTCCTCGTCGGTCATGCCGCCCCCTCGCGATGGTCCTGAGGAGTTCTCGGCAGGTTCAGCCTGCGGCTTGCATAGCCCGTTGTGACCGTCTGTGACTAGTCCGGAGCCAGCTCCAGGAGGGGTCCGATCTCCTGGGTGGCGTACCACTGGAGCTCGTGCCCCTCGGCCTGCTCGACCACGAAGGCCGCGTCGTCGCTGCCGAGGTCGGCGGCGGTCAGGGCCTCAGCGGCCGCGCGAACGTCGCTCTCCGCATCCGGGTCGTCGACGTGCACAGCCTGGACGAGCCGCATCGGCACCGGCTCGAGGACGCGTACGGCGGCCCGGTCGACGTCCGGCGCGGGCTCCACCGCCGTCACCTCCGCCACGACGACCACGCGGCGCGCAGCCAGTCCCGGCTCGAGCAGGAGCCCCCGGTCGAGCAGCCGGACGGAGGCGCGCGCGGCCAGCGACAGGGCGGCGTACTCCAGCTCCTCCTCGTCACCCTCGGCGTACCACTCCCGCAGCGCGCCGGTCACGGCGTAGCCGGGCAGCGGCGGCTCACCGAGGACGCCGGTGTCGAGCAGCGTCCGCAGGCCGGACAGCGTGGACGGCAGGTAGACGCGCATGCCGTCAGTGTCAGCCCGCGGCGGCCAGGCCCGCGGACGACGCGCGCAAGGCCTGCGCGGAGGTGCGCAAGGACGTCTCGAGCACCTGCTCGCGCCGCCGGGGGTCCATGAGGTTGGTCCCGATGGCGGCGAGGTCCTCGGCCCCGGGGCCCAGCAGGGTGACGCGGGTGCCGGTCGCGGCGACCTTCTTCACCTCGCGGACCAGCCGCTTGGTGACGATCCGACGGAAGCGCCGCTCCATCCGGCCCGCCACCGTCGCGGGCCGGTCGTAGTCCAGCGACGTCATCGGCGACAGCACGACCACCTCGTCCAGCCCGAGCGAGGCGACGAGATCGAGCGAGGTCGGCGAGCAGACCCCGCCGTCGACGTAGTCGCGCCGGCCGATGCGCACGGGGGCGTACCAGCCGGGGATCGCGCAGGAGGCCATGACCGCCTCGCGCAGCGAGGCGTGCGGGGCGCCGTCGCGACCGAAGACCACACGACGGGTGCGGTCGACGTCCATGGCCACGATCCAGGTCGCCGGGTGCCCGGCCCAGGCGCCGGGAGGGCAGACCGCGTCGACCAGCCCGCCGACCGGCTCCAGCGAGCCGCGGCCGCGCGGCAGGACGGCGGGCAGCGCGCCCATCGGCGGCACCTTCCACGGCCGCCGTACGGTGCTCAGGACCCCCCGGGCCGAGCCGATCCCCGGCCGCGGCAGCGGCGGCAGCGGCCCGCCGGAGTCGACGTCGGGGTCGAAGGAGATGTGGGGCGCCGGGTTGTCCGGGCTGGCGTCGACGATCCCGCGCTGGTGGTCGAGCAGCACGTCGACGCCGACCCCGCAGCCGAGCAGGGCCGCCAGGACGGACCCGGCGGACGTGCCGACGAGCACGTCGGTCTCGCGCGGCTCCACGCCGCGCACCTGCTCGAGCGCGGACAGCGCCCCGATCGTCCACGCGGCACCGAGGACGCCGCCGGCCCCCAGCACCAGTCCGGTTCGCGTCATGCGGGTCCTCTCCTGCGACAGGGTTGCTACGTGACCGTGCCGACGAGCTCGGCCAGCGACTCCTCGATCAGCCCGGCCAGGACGTCGATGTCGGGCATCGCGTCGCGGTCGGCGTTCAGCCCGAAGT